>CBFDAN010000059.1:0-8838 GCA_965602815.1 uncultured bacterium | reverse complement strand
TGTCGATCCAGCCGACGCTCGATGAAGCATCGTGGCACCTGACGGGCCGGGTTCCCGGCAATCGACGGCAAGATCGTTGAACAAGCACTGTATTCCCGTGCCGACGAGCTCCATGGCCTGCCGGGTGGTGAGACACGAGACGTGAGACACGAGACGTGAGACGTGAGACACGAGACACGAGACACGAGACTTGAGGTTGGAACCTTGCCGGGAGCTGGGGGCCGGCAGCCAGGCAACCGAATAGCCGACCCGTCGACAGAGGCCACCTCCCCGCGTCCCGTCCCGAGTCTCGGATCTTCTGTCTCGAATCTCGAATCTCAGAGCTCACCGCTCTCTCACATGTTCCGTCGATACCGCCCGCCGACGTCGTAGAGGGCGTGGGAGATCTGCCCGATCGAGCAGTGTTTCGACGCCTCCATCAATGCTCCGAAGATGTTGTCCCCACGAATCGCGCAGCGTTGGAGGTGCTCGAGTGTGGCCTCGGCGGCGGCGGGATCGCGGTCGCGTACCTCCCGGGCAGCGTCAATCTGGCGCTGCTTCTCGGCATCGGTGGAGCGGATCACGGTATCGGGCATCACGAACGGCGACCCGTCGCGGGAGAGGAACATGTTGACGCCGACGATCGGAAGTTCGCCGGTTGACTTCATCCGTTCGTACCTCAGGGACTCTTCCTGGATCCTCGACCGCTGGTACATCCGCTCCATGGCGCCGAGCACGCCGCCGCGGTCGTTGAGCCGGTCGAATTCGGCGAGGACGGCCTCCTCGACGAGGTCGGTCAACTCCTCGATGATGAACGAACCCTGCATCGGGTTCTCGTTCCTGGCGAGACCGAGTTCGCGGTTGATGATGAGTTGGATCGCGAGGGCGCGACGCACGGACTCCTCGGTTGGCGTGGTGATCGCCTCGTCGTATGCGTTGGTGTGCAACGAGTTGCAGTTGTCGTAGACCGCGTAGAGCGCTTGGAGTGTCGTACGGATGTCGTTGAACCCTGTTTCCTGCGCATGGAGCGAGCGACCCGACGTCTGGATGTGGTACTTCAGCCTCTGAGATCGCTCGGACGCCCCGTACCGATCGCGCATGGCTTTCGCCCAGATCCGTCGAGCCACTCGGCCGATCACTGCGTACTCAGCATCGATCCCGTTCGAGAAGAAGAACGAGAGCTGCGGCGCGAACGTGTCGATCGTCATCCCCCGGGAGAGGAAGTACTCGACGAAGGTGAAGCCGTTGGCCAGGGTGAAGGCAAGTTGTGTGATCGGGTTCGCTCCGGCTTCGGCCATGTGATATCCGGAGATCGAAACCGAGTAGAAATGCCCGACCGAATGGTCGATGAAGTACTCCTGGATGTCACCCTGCATGCGGAGTGCGAACTCGGTTGAGAAGATGCACGTGTTTTGGGCTTGGTCCTCTTTGAGGATGTCGGCCTGGATGGTCCCGCGAACTCGGGACTGGGCATCAGTCTTGATGCGTTGGTACACATCGGCCGGCAAGACCTGATCGCCGGTCAGGCCGAGCAGCATGAGCCCGAGACCGTCGTTCCCCGGCGGCAGGTCACCGTGGTAGTGCGGCCTCTCGCGCCCACGTTCATCGAACCGGGCGGCGAGCACGTGCTCGACCTCATTCTCGAGTCCGTGCTCAACGATGTAGCGCTCACACTGCTGGTCGATCGCCGTGTTCATGAAGAAGGCCAGCATCATCGGCGCCGGGCCGTTGATTGTCATCGAGACCGACGTGGACGGGTCGAGGAGATCGAAGCCCGAGTAGAGCTTCTTTGCGTCGTCGAGTGTCGCGACGGAGACTCCTGAGTTCCCGATCTTGCCGTAGATGTCGGGGCGATCGTCGGGGTCTTCGCCGTACAGCGTGACCGAGTCAAATGCCGTTGAGAGCCGAACCGCCGGCATGTCTCGCGACACGTAGTGGAAGCGGCGGTTGGTCTGCTCGGGGCCTCCTTCGCCTGCGAACATCCGTGTCGGATCCTCTGCGGCCCGCTTGAAGGGGAACACCCCTGCGGTGAATGGGACTCGACCGGGGAGATTCTCCTGGAGACCCCACCGCACCCGATCGGCCCACCCGGTGATGCGAGGGAACGCGACCCTCGGTATACGCGTTCCTGAAAGTGTCGTCGAGGCGGTGTCCACCTCAATCTCGGCGCCCCGCACCTCGTAGGTGGCGGTTTCGGCCGAGTACGCGCCCTCCATCACATCCCAGTCGCCGAGAATGCCGGCAGTGTCGGGGTCAAGCGTGGCCATCACCTCGCGGCCGGTCGCAGCAACCGATTCGTCTCCCGACGTTGCGGCTACGACGGTGAACGCCTGTGCTTCGTTCGCCCTTGCCATCTGATCGACGACACGGTCGTTGTAGTTGCGGATCGAGTCGCTGATCTCCGATAGGTAGCGCATCCGATCCTTGGGAATGACCGGCCGCTCTCCACCGCGGTCCGTCGCAAGATCGATCGTCGAGACGAATCCACCGTTTGCATGACTCTCGACCCTCTCCATGAGCTTGCGATAGAAGCGATTTGTCCCGGCATCATTGAAGTGGGACGCCACGGTCGCGAAGATCGGGAGGTCTTCGTCGGCCCCGTCGAACATTGTGTGGTTGCGCCGGTATTGCTTCCGAACATCGCGCACGGCATCCTCGGCGCCCCTGCGGTCGGCTTTGTTGACGACCACGAGGGTGGCGAAGTCGAGCATGTCGACCTTCTCGAGTTGGCTTGCTGCCCCGTATTCGGGCGTCATCACATAGAGCGCAAGGTCGGAGTGGTCGACGATCTCGGTGTCGGCCTGGCCGATCCCCGACGTCTCGAGGATGACGAGGTCGTAGCCGGCCGCCTTGATGAGATCCACCGCAGAAGCGACGTGGGGCGAGAGCGCCAGGTTTGCCTGTCGAGTCGCCAGCGATCGCATGAACACCCGCGGATCGGAGACCGAGTTCATCCGAATCCGATCGCCGAGGAGTGCGCCGCCGGACCGACGCCGCGACGGATCCACCGAGACGATGGCGATCGTTCGACCTGGGAAATCTGCGAGGTACCGGACAGCGATCTCGTCGATCAGCGAGGACTTGCCCGCGCCACCGGTCCCGGTCATCCCAATGACTGGCGTCGCGTTGTCGCGAGCCGCGGTTCGGGCAGCGGCTGCAAGGCTCCCGTCGGATTCCTGCTCGGCCGCCGAGATCATCCGGCCAAGCAATCTCGGTGTCGCCACGCTGAGGTCGGCAGGATCGAGAGGTGTGCCGTCGACCACCGGGAAGTCTGCACGTTCGAGCAGGTCGTCAATCATGCCTTGGAGGCCGAGCTCGCGTCCGTCGTCCGGTGAGTAGATCCGCTCGATTCCAGAACGCTCGAGTTCATCGGCTTCATCCGGGAGGATCGTTCCGCCGCCCCCGCCGAAGATCTTCACGTGTGAGGCACCGGCTTCGTCGAGTAGGAACCGCACATAGCGGAAGAATTCACGGTGGCCGCCTTGATACGAAGTGATCGCGACCGCCTGGGCGTCTTCTTCCACGGCGGCCATCGCGATGTCGGCCGCCGATCGGTCGTGCCCGAGATGGATGATCTCAGCCCCGGTGGCCTGCAGGATGCGCCGCATGATGTTGATGGCGGCGTCGTGGCCGTCGAACAACGACGTGGCAGTCACGATGCGAACGTGATGGCGCGGTTCGTACGACACGGACCCAGGATACGTTGCGGATGCCCGCTCATCATCGATCCGTACGGACGCGCAGGGTTGACGGGGATGTACGAAGCCGACTGGAGCCCCGGTCACATCCTGCCCGAGCCGGGCTCCGAAGAGGAACGGGCCCGGTTTCACGACCTGCAGAGCCGACTCGTGCCCATGGTGTCAACGGTGTTCCCGGATCGTATGGCTGAGCGGACCGTGGTAGTCGTCCCGTCGCTGAGTCTCGACACAGACCAGCTCCGCCGGATCGAGGGAATCGTTCACTACGAGGAGCGGATGCTGTGTCTCCTGATGCTCCTGCGCATGCCACGGACGCGGATCATCGATCGCGCCGTGGTTTCAGGCTGACTCGAAGAGACCCTCGGGCGGGGTGACAACAACGATTCCGCGCTCGAGGTCGACTTCGGGGACGATGGCATCGACGAACGGAACTTCGAAGCGCCCGGCTTCTGTACGCACGGCGAGACGGTCCTGCGCCGCTCCGAACTCCACAGATTCGATCACGCCGATCGACTCGCCGTCCTGGTCGACGACGCCACAACCGACGAGGTCCTCCACCCAGAATTCGCCATCGTCGAGATCTCGACGATCTTCGGCGTCAATCGTGAAGGACGTCCCCCTCAGCGCTTCAGCTGTGGTCCGGTCAGCGACCTCGACGAATCGCACGAGGAGATCGTCACGGTACGGAATGGCCTCGACCACGGTGAACTCGACCGCGGGCACAGCATCGCTCACGAACTCCGCGCCGGGAACCCAGCGATGTTCGGGATCATCGGTGAGCGCACGTACCACAACCGCCCCATTGATGCCGTGGGCTCGGCGGACGTATCCGACGAGAATCGGGTTCACGTCAGTCGAGGAAGTCGACCTCGACCGAGACGCCCTCTTCGTCGCCCGCGACCGAAGCAACCGAGCGAATCGCACGGGCTACACGCCCGCGGCGGCCGATCACGCGACCCATGTCAGACTTCGCGGTACGGACCTCGGCAACGATGGCGTCGTCCCCATCAGGGACGATCTCAACCTCGACCGAATCGGGGTCGTCGACGATTTGGGTGACGACGTATGTCACGACCTTCTCGACGATGCTGCCTTGGTTCATGCTTCGTCCGTTTCGGTAGCGTTCGTGTCTTCGACCGTGGTGAGCTCGATGGTGTCATCAGCAGCTGCTTCGACTGCGTCAACGGCCTCGACAGCTTCGACGACCTCGATGGCTTCGGCGGCCTCTACAGCTTCGATAGCCTCTTCAGCCTCTTCGACCTGCTCCTGGATCTCATCGAGCATCACAGGAGCCACATCGACTGGCGACTGGCGACTGGCGACTGGCGACTCATACGACGTTTCACCCACGGTGTGGATCTCGCCGCGGGCGACCTTGAACTCAGTCCACGCACCCGAGATCTCCAGGAGCTTCTTCGCCCGGTCGGTCGGCTGCGCACCTTGCTGGAGCCACTCAACGGCTCGTGAATTGTTGATCTCGATCAGCGAGGGATCTTCGCGTGGGTCGTACCGGCCGATCTGTTCGATGTACTTGCCATCGCGCGGCTTGCGTGAGTCCATCACCACGACGCGATACGAGGGCTGCTTCTTCTTACCCATCCGCGTCAGGCGGATCTTCACCGGCATGTCTACCTCTTCTTCTTGCGGCCCATCGCAGGCATTGCGAGCCCGGGGATGGGACTCTTGCCTCCGGCGAACGCCTTCATCATCTTCTGTGTCTCGGAGAACTGCTTGAGCAGCACATTGACGTCCTGCGGCCGTGTCCCCGAACCCGTCGCGATGCGGCGCTTGCGGCTCCCATTGATGATCTTGGGATCCCGACGCTCCGCGGGGGTCATCGACCGGATGATGGCCTCGACGCGTGCGAGTTGACGGTCGTCGATCTCGACGTCGCGCAGTGCCGATCCGGCGCCTGGGAGCATACCAACCAGCTGCTGCAATGGCCCCATCTTCTTGATCTGTTGGAACTGATCGAGGAAGTCTTCGAGGTTGAACGACGAGTCGAGGAGCTTCGTAGCAGCCGCCTCGGCTTCTTGTTCGTCGAAGACCGACTCGGCCTTCTCGATCAGCGAGAGCACGTCGCCCATCCCGAGAATGCGCGAGGCCATCCGCTCGGGATAGAAGACATCCAGTTCGTCGATGCTCTCCCCTACACCTACGAACTTGATCGGTTGCCCGGTCACCTCACGAGCCGAGATCGCGGCTCCACCCCGGGCATCGCCGTCGAGTTTGGTGAGTACCAACCCGGTCAGGTCGGTGTATTCGAGGAATCCGTTCGCAACGTTGACCGCTTCCTGACCGGTCATCGCGTCGAGAACGAGCAAGACTTCGTCGGGAGATGCAGCCTTCCGAACTGCCGCAAGCTCCTTCATCAGATCCTTGTCGACCTGGAGCCGGCCGGCCGTGTCGATGATCACAACGTTGGCACTCTCGCTCCTGGCCTCCTTGAGGGCGGCTTTGACCAGCCTCGGAGCCTTGGCCTTCCGATCAACGTAGACGGGGACGTTGATCCGGTTCCCAAGCGACTCGAGCTGGTCGATTGCAGCCGGTCGCTGGAGATCCGCGGCGACGAGCATCGGACGTTTGCCCTTGCCCTTCAGGTGTTTGGCGAGCTTCGCCGCGGTCGTTGTCTTGCCGGAACCCTGGAGTCCCACCATGAGGATCACGAGCGGAGGAGCGGCCGGGCGGACGAGCGGCACCTCCTCGGCCCCGAGGGTAACGATCAACTCCTCGTGGACGATCTTGATGACCTGCTGGCCCGGTGTGAGGCTCTTTGTGACCTCGGTGCCGACCGCGCGTTCCTTCACGCGGGCCAGCATCGACTTCACGACCGACACGTTGACATCGGCCTCGAGGAGCGCAATGCGCACTTCTCGAAGAGCATCGTTTACGTCGGATTCGGAGAGGCGGCCCTTGCCACGCAGCTGCGAGAACGCCTGGTTGAGCCGACCGGAGAGAGAATCGAACATGGACCGCTGAGTCTACGGCTCGCCGCGTGACACATGATCTGCGAGACTCCGAATATGAACCTCACGGTTATCGATCATCCGCTGGCCCGGCACTATCTCACCATCCTCCGCGACCGCAGCACAACACCCGAAGCCTTTCGGGCCGCAGCTCGCGGGCTGACGTACAGCCTCGTACTCGAAGCTACGAAACGCCTCCCGCTCTCTGAGATCGAAGTTGAGACGCCGATGGAGACGACTATCGGTTACCACGTGCACGATGTTGTGGCTGTCGCGGTGCTCCGTGCCGGCCTCGGCATGCTCGACGCCGTCCTCGAGATGATCCCGGACTGCAAGGTTGGTTTCGCAGGCGTGCAACGGGATGAGGAGACGGCACTCCCCCAGGAATACTACGCGCGCCTCCCCGACCTGTCGGACACGTCGGTGTTCATCCTCGAACCGATGCTTGCAACGGGCGGCTCCCTGTCATGGGCCGTCGACAAGGTCAAATCGTCCGGCGCACGCGACATAACGGCGCTTTGTGTCGTAACGGCCCCGGAAGGTGTCCGACGCATGTACGACGACCATCCTGATGTCCATGTAATCGCTGCGGCGCATGACCGCGAACTCAACGACCGGGCCTACATCGTGCCGGGGCTCGGCGACATGGGCGATCGGCTCTTCGGGACGCTGTGAGCGCAGCGCCCGACGCCCGCGCCATCAAAGCGGACCTCGTCCGTTCATACGACTCCACCGCGACCCGACGCGACGCACGTGGCGAACCGGAATGGCGTGACGAGTATCGGAGCGAACTCGCAGCGGCGATGCGCACTGAACAGAAGACCCGGTTGCTCGAGATCGGTGCGGGCTCCGGCCACAGCGCGGCGTTCTTCGCGAGCGAGGGATTCACGGTCGCCGCCATCGATCTCTCCCCCCTCAACATCGAACACTGTCGAGAAAAGGGCCTCGATGCTCACGTGGCGGACTTCGCCGACCTCCCGTTTCCGGGTTGTTCATTCGACGCCGTATGGACCATGAGCTGCCTGATGCACGCCCCGGATGCCGAGTTGGCCAAAGCGATCACCGAAATGGCGAGAGTTCTGGTGTCCGGCGGTATCGCGGTTGTGGGATTGTGGGGCGGGGACGGGTCGACGGGTCTGGTAGACGATGACGTTCACGATCCGCCCCGGTACTTCGCCTGGCGGACCGACGAACAGGTGACCGCGGCGTTTGCTGAGGTCTTCGTCGTCGAGAAGTTCGAGATCATCCCTGCGGCCGAGGACGGCTCAGAGGACGAGCGCTACCAGCTTCTGGCGGTGAGGAAACCTTGAAGGACTTCAGCGAGGAGGTCACAATCGTGCTTCTGCGGCTCGAACCGGGCGAGGTCGTGTCGTATGGCGAAGTAGCCGAAGAGGCGGGGTTCCCGGGAGCGGCCCGCGCCGTCGGCAACCTGGTCCGGTCGACCCCCGGCCTCCCCTGGTGGCGAGTTGTGGCACGGTCGGGTCGATTGGCCCCGGGCCATGAGCAGCGTCAGGCCGAGCTTCTCCGAAATGAAGGGGTAGCGATCGCCAACGGTCGCGTCAGAATGGGCAAGAATCCGCGGACGAGTTCGGAGGACACATGAGCTACAGCATGCCGGAGTTGATCGGCACCAAGCGTGATGGAGGAGTCCTTGCCGCCGAGGAACTGGAATGGATCATCGCCGAGTACACGGCGGATCGGATCCCTGACTATCAGCTGTCCGCGTTCCTGATGGCGATCATCTTTCAAGGCCTGAACGGCGACGAGCTCTCAGCGTGGACCGACGCGATGCTGCACTCAGGTGATGTCCTCGACCTGTCCTCCACGTCGATGCCCAAGGTCGACAAACACTCGACCGGCGGCGTTGGAGACAAGATCAGTATTCCGCTGGCGCCGCTCGTGACCGCGTGCGGCGTCGCGATTCCGATGATGTCGGGCCGAGGGCTCGGCCACACCGGCGGCACACTCGACAAACTCGAAACGATCCCGGGATTCAAGACGCGTCTCGATCCCGACGTCTTCGCCCGTCAACTCGACGAACTCGGGCTTGTCCTGGCAGGCCAGTCCGAGACCTTGGTGCCGGCCGATCGGAGGATCTATGCACTCAGAGACGCGAGTGGCACCGTGCCCGCGATCCCTCTGATCGCCTCGTCGATCATGTCGAAGAAGCTCGCCGAAGACCTCGACGGACTGGT
>CBFDAN010000058.1:0-8905 GCA_965602815.1 uncultured bacterium | reverse complement strand
TGCTCCGGCTGTCAAGTCTATCTTGGACGCGGCGAATATCTCCCCCGATGACATCCAGACCCTCGCCGACGGCTCGGCTGAGCTCGCCGAAATCCTGGACAAGATCCCGGTCACGAGCAAAGATAAGGTGGTGGAGCTCCAGGCGGCCGACCCGCCCTTTGGCGGTTTTCTGGCCGTGCCCCTCAACACCCTCCAGCACGTTTTCTTGTCCCCCGGCCCCCTCTACGAACCTTCGGCCGACGCGAGCGCAAGCAGCGGAGCGCCTACGAGCACCGTGATCGGACCTGTCGACGCGATTGCCGCCATCGACGTGCGTCCCTTCATGGCGTCGGTCCACGTCAGCCACGTCATCGCACCGGCGGCGAATCCGGCGACGAGACGGAGGACCACCAACATTCCGAAGATGCTGGGGATTGCACTCAGAAGGTTCAGTATCAGAAGACTGATGGCGGAGATTCGGAGGATTCGGCCATTCGGGGCAAGAAGCCGCGGGAGTACGAAGTTCGCGGCGGCGAATGCCCCGACCTGTGCGACCGAGACCGCACCCACGGCACCCTCGCTCACGTTGTAGCGCTCGGCGATCGGCGTGATGAGCCATGGTGTTGCCGCATACATCAGAGCAACGGTGGCCGTCGCCCCGACAAGAGCGATTGGGGCGTGCCGGCTCGAGGCATATGCGATGCGAGTTGGGCCTTGCACGTTCGGATTGTGGCAGGCCCTCTGATCTCTAGCGAGAACGGTTGCAGCGCACGACCGGTGTTGGGGGCCAACACCGCCCGGTGGGCTCTTCCCGTTCGCCCGATACGATGTATCTTTCCTCGAATACCGGGCAATTGAGATGGGGTGAGTGTGAAGACCCACGACGGCACACCCACGAGCCTCGGCCGTCAGATCGACCCGCTCGGATGAGAGCGGCGCTCTACACCGAGTTCCAGGGTCCGATCGACATCGTCGACCTGCCGGATCCGGTAGCGCTGCCCGACGGCGTCGTCGTTCGCGTGGAGGCGACCGGGCTGTGTAGGAGCGATTGGCACGGATGGATGGGTCACGACCCCGACATCACACTCCCCCACGTCCCCGGCCACGAACTCGTAGGAACGGTTGTCGAGGTCGGCGCCGCTGTTTCCCAGTGGAAGGTGGGTGACCGGGTCACCGTGCCGTTTGTTGCCGGATGCGGTCGGTGTGAGCCGTGCCTGAAAGGCGACGAACAGGTCTGCGCCAATCAGTTCCAGCCTGGGTTCACCGCTTGGGGAAGCATGGCCGAGTACGTCGCTCTCCGTTACGCCGACCGGAACCTGGTCCGCGTTCCCGATGAGATTGATGACATAACTGCGGCACTGTTGGGTTGCCGGTTCGCGACCGCGTATCGCGGAGTTGTGGCGCAAGGGCGCGTCCGAGCGGGAGAGTGGACGGCGATCCACGGGTGCGGTGGTGTTGGTCTCGCTGCAATCATGATTGCCCACGCGTATGGCGCTCGGGTGGTTGCCATCGACCCCGACTCGCGTGCGCGAGTCCTCGCAGCCGCCATCGGTGCCGACGTTGTGATGAGCGACCTCGAATCACTGCCCGACGCCCTCCGCGAGTCAACCGATGGTGGGCCCCATCTCTCGATTGAGGCGGCGGGAGATCCCGTTGCGGTGGCCGCTTCGGTGGCATCCCTCCGCCCGCGGGGACGGCACGTGCAGATTGGCCTCCTGCCCGCGAACCACACCTCTATCCCGATGGGCACCGTCATCGGGCGAGAACTGCAGATCCTCGGCAGCCACGGCATGCAGGCGCACCGCTATCCCGAGATGATGGAGATGATCCTCGACGGGCGCCTGCAACCGCAGCACCTGCTCACGAGAACGATCACACTGTCGGAAATCCCGCAGGCACTGCCGGAAATGGGGCACGCGAAAGAAGCGGGGGTCACCGCCATCGATCGGATGGGCGGTTGAGCTACCGGCTCGGCGCCACCAGCACAGACCCCGTTGGCATCCGCTCCAGAGCAGCTCTCTGACCTCTCTTGATGCCAGCTGTCTTCCTATCCGTCGGTATCCTGACCCGATGTCTCACGAAACTCGCTACACGTTCATCAGCCACCTCTTGGAAGAGGTCGAGATTCCCGAGAATGGCACCCTCAGTCGAGTGCTCCACAGCGGCGACGGGATACGGGTCGTCCTGTTCGCCTTCGACGAGGGCCAGGAACTCACCGATCACACGGCCTCCGTGCCCGCCGTGGTCCAGGTCGTCAAGGGCCGGCTTGGCCTCACCCTCGACAATGACACGGTCGAGATTGGGCCCGACTCGTGGGTGCACATGGATGCCCATCTCAATCACGCAGTTGTCGCACTCGAGCCGAGTGTGATGATCCTCACGCTCCAGAGGGATTCCTGACCGATATCGTGCCGGTGCAGCTAGCGGTTCGCGTGGCTGGCTTCGTAGCCTTCGATGAACTCGTCGAGAGGTGTTGAGCGGATCGTCTCCGCGACGAGTTCGCTCGCAAGATCGTCAGCGCTCTTGAACCGGAGACATGATCTTCCCATGTCGAGCTTCTTGCCGGTTTCGAGATAGCGAGCCTTGAACCGTTCCTCGCCACCTGGCACAAACGCAACGTTGGTGAGATAGAGGGCGAGATGACGTTTCTGCGCTGCGAGAGCGAGGAACATCAGGGGTTGCCCGTTGTAGGTGTCCGGATAGATGTCGAGCGGAACCTCGTAGGTGATCATGCCCCACCGCATGGTTTCGATGTAACCGGCTGGAAGGTTCTCAAGCACCATGTTTCTGATCGTTTCGACGTCGGCACGCCGGTCATCCGGGAGTTCAGCGAGATACTGTTCGACGGTGGTTGCGTTGCTGCTGACCATGCGCTGACCCTACCGGGCATTCCGCCCGACGTCTGTGAGGAATCCAGAAGCGCCTCGCCGCTGTCTCAGTGCGGCGACTCGAGCACCTTTCCGGTCCACACGGCAATCGCTGTCTGCGTGGCGACCGTGATCCAGATACCGAAGAGTGTCAGCGCGGCGCCGACATAGAACCAATGGACACCCTCGAATCCGGTCACCTTCCGCGCGACGCCGCTCGACGACACTGCGAGCGCCCCGAGGGGAAAGGTATACGCCCACCATGAGAGGGCATACGGCAGATCGAGGTTGCGAACGTAGGAGTCCGCGATCACAACTGCCATCACGAAGGCCCACGCGGCGAAACCCCACGCAACGAGGATGCCCAACACAGAAGACGCTTTCACCGCCTCCGGTGAATGATCGAGCGGCGTGCGGTACAACGGCAGAGCCCATGACCGCGGCGGGCCAGGCGGGGTTGGAGTACCGAACGGTGTCCCTGAAGTCCGGGCGCGTTGATCGGGGCGCCTTCACACTACGCCCTCGCCACGATGTCGACGGATGTCGCGTGAGCTCTGTCGAGCTGGTCCATGTGCCCCTCCATCCGGCGGACTGGGAAAGGTACGTCGCTCCGAGTACGCCCGAACCGCTCAGCGAGCCGCCGGAAGTCGCTCACGCACCAGAGCCGACTTGCTGTCGGCACGTCGCCTGGAACAATCACGGCACCTAGATAGGAGGCTCCGCCTTGAAGCTGACCGTTTTCCTAGTAGTCGCGCTCGCAGTTCTCGCTGCGGGATGCGGGAGTTCAGACACTGCCGACGAAGCGGCGACGGCCGAGGCTCCCGCTACCACGACCACGATCGCAGCGACGACACCCTCGACTACCACCACAACCTCGACCACGACAACAACCTCTGCTCCCACGACAACGGTCGCCCCTGCTACTACGACCACCGCTGCTGCCGGTGGGATCGTCCCCGGCGAGGACGCCGATGTTGACGCGATTGTCGTTGCCTATGAGGTCGTCTTCTCGAGCGAGACCACCTACGACGAGAAGGTGCCGTATCTCGTTGACTCCGAAGGTCTCGAAGAGACGGTCCTCAACTACCATGAGACCGGCGAATTGATGGGCGGCGTCGGGGCTATTCCTTCCGCGGTGACGGTCAACGGTGAGACCGCGGATGTCAGCTACGACCTTCTATTCAGCGGAACTCCAACGTACCCGAATCTCTCCGGAGACGCTGTCTTGATCGACGAGACGTGGAAGATCACGCGAGAGATGTTCTGCAGCATCATGACTTCCGCGCGGGTTGGTTGCCCGACCGAGTGAGTCCAATGAGCCGCGCTCGAGGGATTTCGGTCGTCGTCGCGCTGCTCCTCGTGTCGTCGACCGCCTGCTCCAGTGACTCCGAACCGACCGAACCCGAGGACGTCGGCTTCGTGGGAGCGGACGGGGTGGCTGTCGACGCGACCGACACCAGCCGGATCGTCACGCTCAGCGGCGACCTCACCGAGTTCGTGTTCGCGCTCGGACACGGAGATTCGGTCGTCGCTACCGACGTGACCACCGTCGAGCCCGAGGAAGCGGTGCTCCTCCCGAAGGCCGGAATTGGCCGATTCCTGACTCCTGAAGGTGTGCTCAAACACAACCCGACGCTGGTCATTGGGGATACCCAGACCGCGCCGGCGACGGCCATCGAGCAGATCCGAGCAGCGGGCGTGCCCGTCGCAATAGTCGACGTACCCACAACGTTCGAAGGCCTCTACTCCAAAGTGGACCAACTCGGCGTGCTCCTCGGTTCTGCCGAGGCCGCGCAACAACTGCGTGATCAGATGAAGACCAACATCGAGGCTGCGTCGGTGGTTCCGGCCAATGAGGACCCGCTTCCCAGGATTGCCTTTGTATATACACGCGGACCTGACGTGATGCTCCTCTTCGGAGCAGAAATGACCACAACACCTGTGATTGAAGCTGCTGCGGGCATCGATGCGGGGGTGGATGCTGGGGTGGTCGGAACCGTGGACGTCACACCCGAAGCTCTCGCAGCGGCGGCGCCCGACGTCATCATCGTTCCGGCCGAGGGCTACGAAGTGCTCGGTGGCATCGACGGACTGCTCGCGATCCCCGGGATTTCAGCCACGCCGGCCGGGGCGACGGGTGCCGTCCTCGCCTATCCTGAAGGCGATTTCCTCACCTTCGGACCCCGTATTGCGGCATCGATCCAGCGTCTTGTGAGCGATCTCGAGTCCGTGTTCGAGACCTCGTGATCGAATCCGCCACCGTGCCCCATGTTCGATGGTGGATCGGCAGTGGGTTCGGCGCGTTGCTGGTTCTGATGGTCGTGTCTCTGATGCTCGGGGCGTATGTCATCTCTCCTGCAGATGTCGTCGATTGGGCAACGGGTTGGATGTCGAACGCGTCGAATCCGGCCGTTGATCGGGTGCTCTGGTCGATCCGACTCCCCCGCGTGCTCGGCGCTGCGATCCTCGGTGGAGCTCTTGCAATTGTCGGCGCAGTCCTGCAAGGAACGTACCGCACGCCGCTCGCCGATGCCCACCTGCTCGGGTATTCGTCTGCCGCCGGCGTCGGTGCAGCGCTCGGGTTCGCAGTCACAAGGGTCGGGGCGTTCCCGATCGCCCCGGTACTCCTTGCCGCTGCCGGCGGTGCCCTGTACGGAGCCCTTGCGAGTGTGTTTCGGTCAAGAACGGGAAGGGATCGCTTCATCCTGGCCGGCGTTGCTTTCGGCTTTGCCCTGCTGGCGTGGACCGGGCTGTTCGTGCTCATTGTCGACAGTCCCCGTGTGCCGACCTTGCTCTTCTTCGTATTCGGAACCCTCGCGGGCACCACATGGAAGATCCTCGCCGCTGCCACAATTGTGCTCGTACCGTCGGCCCTCGCCCTGTGGAGATACGGTCCCGGGATCGATCTCCTGGTGCTCGGCGACCGTGAGGCCACCCATGTCGGCCTCGACGCCACACGCGTTGTGCCGACCGTCGTCGCGGTTGTTGGTGTGGCAGTCGGCGCATCGGTTGCGCTCGGGGGCGTCGTCGGGTTTGTGGGTTTGATCGTCCCGTTTCTTCTGCGGCCTTTCGTCGGGTCGACGCTTCGAGTTCTCATCCCTGCGACAGCTGTCGGCGGTGCGATTGTCGTCGTCGTTGCAGACACTCTGGCCCGAACGGTCGCTGCGCCGTCCGAGATTCCCCTCGGGCTCATCACCGCGGCGGTTGGCGGGCCGTTCCTTGCCTGGTTGCTGGTTCGGAGGCGGGCGACGTGAGGGTTGCCGCATCAGACGCATGTCATGACGTAGGGGTGTCACGCCTTGTCGGTCCGATCAGCATCGAACTCGAGCCCGGCAGCCTGCTCGCCATCGTCGGCCCGAACGGGGCCGGGAAGTCAACGCTCCTACGTCTCCTTGGCGGCGATCTCCACACGACCGCCGGCACGGTCACATTCGATGGCGCCGACGCATCACGCATGTCGGTCAGAGATCTCGCCAGGCGTCGGTCGATGCTCGGGCAGGGTCAGACCGAAGACGTTGCGTTCACAGTTGATCAGGTGATCGGCATGGGGCGGTACGCCCATCGCAATGATCCCTTGATCGGACCTGTCGAAGATCGAGCGTCCGTTGATGCCGCCATTGAGAACCTCGACCTCGTCGGGCTTGAGAACCGAGTTGTAGCGAGCCTTTCCGGCGGCGAACGTCAACGGACGGCCCTCGCTCGAATCCTCGCTCAAGATGCCCCCCTCGTGTTGCTCGACGAGCCGACAACCGCCCTGGACATCGGCCACCAGCAGATGGTCTTGGGAATCATGCGTGGCCTCGCAGCGCAAGGACGGGCGGTGGTTGCCGTGCTGCACGACCTCAACATGGCTGCGGAATTCGATCAGGTGGTCCTGCTGAGCCGTGGGTCGCTATCGGCTGCCGGAACGGCCGAAGTGGTGCTCACTTCCGAACGCCTCTCGAACGTATACGGGTATCCGATCCAGGTCGTGAATCACCCGCTTCGACCGGGCGGCCTCGTTGTGCCGCAACCGAACGTGTAGGGAAGTGGCGGGTGGTCATGCCCGGTTGTTGAGACGGGTGACACGTATTGCTCAACGCACCCCCAAGCTCAGAAGCCCAGAGCCGTCCTCGTATTCGGGCCGACGAGCCCATCGATGCGCAACCCGCGGCCCTCCTGGAATCCCTTCACAGCGAGTTCGGTCTTGCTCCCGAAGATCCCATCCGCCGGTCCCGGCGAATGCCCGGCACTAGCTAGAAGCCGCTGCACCCGCTGCACGGCGGCGCCTCGATCCCCGCTGCGCAGAACGCCCGCGGTCGACACATCACCGCTTCCGCTGTCACTTGCCACCTCGGCGCTTTCATAGCGTTTCTCGAGGGCGAGCCTGGTCAAGCGACCGGCAAGTCCGTCGGCAGTCAGCTTCGCGTCGGACTGGAACGCGGCAACGGCAGCCACGGTCCGAGGACCGCTGATGCCGTCCGTCGGTCCCGGTGCGTATCCGAGGTCGGACAGCACCTTCTGAAGCCGTCGTACATCGACACCCCGCACCCCGCTCCGGAGCAACCGATACCCGTCGAAGAGCGGATCGGCAGGACCCCATCCGAGCCAGTTCCCGCCGGCATCCGCCAGCGATTGGAACGGATTGACGATCACGCCCTGCGGATCTCGAAGCTCGAAATGCACGTGCGGGGCGGTGTGTTCGGCTGTTCCCGAATCGCCGACCCATCCGATGAGTTGGCCGGCGCGGACTCGAATGCCGGGGACGATGCCATCCGCGATGCCCCATGCCTGGCCGTCATCCGTTCCTGCGGTGTCGTTGTTGAGATGGATGTACCACGATTCCCACCCATCGTCATGCCGCAAGGCGACGGTGCAGCAGCGTTCTGGATTCATATGCGACTGTGCCGTCCAGTTCACCAGCCGGATTGTGCCGTCGGCCGCCGCAACCACGGGAGTCAGTTTGTCGGCCATCAAATCCTGTGCATGATGGATGCCACTCGAGCGTGCCGCCCAGAACCAATCGGAGAAGTGGTGATCTCCGTCCACGGGGAAGACCACCGGGTAGTCGACAAGCTCGCCTTCGAGGTTGGATACCGCGGCACCCGCCGGGAACGCGCTGAACACGACCAGCAATGCGACGGCAGCGGCAATAGACCGCAGGATGTTCTTCATGATGATCTCCAACGTTTCGCCTCGAACTAGTCATCGGTCGGCGAACCCGGAGCCCTGAGTCTTCCGTTGAGCGGCGACGCGTCAAGAACGCTTGATGAGTGGCGCGTCGATCTCCACCGTGACGATCGGGTCGACACGCAACATGAGCAGGCGAGGCGGCTCAAGCCCCCACCACCTGACATCGAATTCCCCGGCACCGATGAGGCGCGGCCCGGGCAGGATGACAACCTCCCCTTCGACAAGGGTCGAGCCTCCGAGGAAGTCGATCGTGCCGGTGATCGTTGCACGGTTGCCGTCGATCCGGAGCGTCTCCTCGAGACGTGCGTTGATCGCCGGGTGGAGTCTCGAGTCGACGCGGCGCTTCATCTCGCGATCGATGAGCGGATTCCCGGAGGAAAGCCCGTTGAGCGGCACCTCCAGGCGCCCGTCCAACTCCTGGTCCTCGGCCAAAATGCCGTCGTTGACCACGGCGTCGATCCAGCCTGAAACGGAACCGACCGAGCGGATCGGATGCATGGACGAAGAGGCGGCAAAAACGACAGAGGCCGCCGACTCGTCGATCGTGAAGCGTCTTGTCTGCACGGCGTGTCCCCATTCTGTCGCCGGAAGGTGACGGCCCAAATCTAGTGCCATGGCAACAACGCTCGCCGATCGGGCGCGCCGGGTTATGCCGGCCTAGCTGTACCCGGCCATCAGGTTGGTGTCACTCGGGTGATGGGTGGGCCGCCGATGGAGCTGTGTTTGCGATCGTAGTTGTAGTGGTCGAGCCAGTCGGTGAGGGCGAGGCTGCGTTCGGTGTTGGTGGTGTAGATGCGCCGGTATGCCCATTCGGCCTGGAGGGTCCGGTTGAAGCGCTCAACCTTGCCGTTTTGCCAGGGGCAGTGCGGCCGGATCGTCACATGGCG
>CBFDAN010000057.1:0-8935 GCA_965602815.1 uncultured bacterium | reverse complement strand
GTATCTCGTATCTCGTATCTCGTATCTCGTATCTCGTATCTCGTATCTCGTATCTAGTAGCCCGCCAGCGCTCCCACTACTGCCAGCAAGAGCATGTTCCCGAGCGTCCACGCCATCGCGACGGTCACGTACAGGCGGAACCATCGACCCCAGTTCTCCGAGCGGACCGCCAGGGCCGTACCGAGTACGTACCACAGGGGGAGGCTCGTCACGAGACCGAAGACGACAACCGTCGTCCTCGAAACCTCAATGAAGTCGAACGAGAGGAACCACGTGGTCGGGAGTGCGATGACGAGCATCACCGCGGCGACAAAGCTCGCCGCAAAGTCCTGCAGGTTGCCCGGTTCTCTGGATCCCACGGCTAGGGCCATCACGACCATCAAGAGGGGGTATGCGAGCGCGAGGAGGCCTGCCGTCGTCCGCCCGACCGACGTGCGCCGCGGGGCGAATGAAACGTTACCGCTGGCCATGGAGCTCTCGACGCGTCATGATGCTGATCGTACTGCCAGCCGTTCCGATCCGGCGTCTCTGACCCATCCTCAGCCTCTCACGAGACTTGCCGTGTGAGTCCGCGAAATCCCCCACTCACGGAGCTCCTCGCCTGGCGAATACCGTGCCTTCGGGTCTAGCCTGACATACCGAATGTCCGTATCGATCACGACCAAGTCGGTCATCGTCGTCCTGCTTCTCGCACTGCTGGTGGTTGCTCCAATCCCTGCAGATGCACAGACCAAGAAGGATGTCGACAGAGCCGAGGCTGCCAAGGAGCAGGCGTACCAGGATCTCATGGATGCCAACCAGGCGGTCGGGTTTGCGATCAGCGAACTCGAAGGCATCGAGGCAGAGCTCCAGGAGCTCAACTACACCATCGGCCGCCTTGATCGGCAGATCGCCGAATTCGACGGACAGGTCGAAGAACTCCGGGCCAATGCACAGGAAGTTGTCGTCGAGGCCTACACGAATTCCGGCACCGGTCTCGTCACCGCGGCGTTCACCGCGGGTTCGATCCAGGACCTCCTGACGAGTCAAACACTCATCGGTCAGGCGACCGATCGAGACCTCGCCTCGCTCGACCTCCTGACGGCCGTGAACCGAGAGAACGACCGACTCAAGATCGAGGTCGCTGAGAAGCGCGCTGAAGTGGAGATCCTCGAGGAGAAGCAGGTTGCGGTCGTCGAGCGGCTCTCCGAGGCCCGTGAGAAGGCCGACGAGGTGTTCGCCTATGCCCAGGACAAGTATCAGGACGTCTATGCGGCGTACCAGGAAGAACTCAGGCGCCAGGCCGAGGCAGAGGCGCGGCGCAGAGAAGCAGAGGCGGCAGCCGCCCGAGCGGCGAACAACTCCTCCGGTGCCGCCAGCAGTTCCGCCGCCGCCGGGCTCCCGGCAGTGACCACGGCGGGTGTCGTCTGTCCCGTGGCGGGCAACTCCTGGTTCATCGACACATGGGGCGCTTCTCGACCCGGCGGCCGCACCCATAAGGGTGTGGACATGTCGGGAGCACACGGGACATCCCTCGTGGCGATGAACAGCGGGAAGGTCCGCCTCAACTGGCACTCGGCGGGCGGGCGGCAGGTCTACATCTATGCCGATGACGGCAACTTCTACTACTACGCCCACCTCAGCAGCTACGCCTCGGGGCTGAGCAACGGCCAACGCGTGAACAAGGGACAGCTCGTCGGGTATATGGGCGCCACGGGGAATGCGTCGGTCTCCCACCTCCACCTCGGTATGGGCCGCATCGGCGGCGCGTACGTGAACCCCTACCCCACGGTCCGGGCGGCATGCTGACAGGCGCCTTCGGCGCCGAAGTCCGCGATCCGTAGTCCGTAGCGCCCCAACTGGCGACCGGATCCTCAGTACCCTTGCCGATCCATGCCTTCTCTGATCGAAGCCCGCGAACTCACCAAACGATTCGGTGAGTTCACCGCCGTCGATGGCATCAGCTTCACCGTTGATCCGGGTGAGTCATTCGGATTCCTCGGGCCGAACGGTGCAGGCAAGACTTCGACGATGCGGATGATCGGTGCGGTGAGCCCGATCACGAGCGGATCACTCTCGGTTCTGAGCCTCGATCCAGAACACCAGGGACCGCAGTTGCGCGCCAGGCTCGGTGTGGTCCCGCAGGAGGACAACCTCGACGAAGAGCTCACGGTCTACGACAACCTCATGATGTACGGCCGATACTTCGACCTCCCGCGGGCCGTCATCAAGGATCGCATCGAGGAACTCCTCGACTTCGTGCAACTCACCGAGAAACGCAAGTCGAAGGTCGACGCACTTTCCGGCGGCATGAAACGACGGCTCACCATCGCTCGCGGGCTCATCAATGAACCCGACATGCTGATTCTCGACGAGCCGACAACGGGCCTCGATCCCCAGGCGCGTCACGTCCTGTGGGACCGGTTGTACCGGCTCAAACAACAAGGCGTAACGCTCATTATCACAACCCACTACATGGAAGAGGCCGAGCAACTCTGCGATCGGCTCGTCATCATGGACAAGGCCAAGATTGTGGCCGAAGGATCGCCCCGTTCGCTCATCGAGGAGTACGCACCGCGAGAAGTTGTTGAGATTCGATTCCCGCCCGGCGTTCTCGATCAGGTCGCAGACCGGGTCGAGGCGTTCGCTCCCCGCACCGAAATCCTTGCGGACCGGGCGCTCCTCTACACGGACGACGCCGAGGAGACGATCTCCCTCGTCACCGAGGACGGCCTCGAGCCTGAGACGATCCTCGCGAGGCGCTCATCGCTCGAGGACGTGTTCCTGCGGCTTACCGGTCGCTCTCTCATCGACTGATGGCGACACCGCTCGCGCTCCGCGTCTTCGAGTCCGAGGCCCGGGTGTATCGCCGTACGTGGCGGTCCTCGGTGTTCACGAGTTTCCTCAACCCGGTCCTCTACCTCGCGGCAATGGGGGTAGGCCTTGGCTCTCTCGTTGACGCCAATCTGCCGGAGGGGGTTGAGGGTGTCTCCTATCTGACGTTCCTCGCGCCCGGACTCCTGGTTGCAACGGCGATGCAGACCGGCGCAAGTGAGGGTGCGTGGAAGGTGATGGCGGGTATCAAGTGGCTCAGGACCTATCACGCCAGGCTCGCCACCCCGGTCAGCATCTCGGGCCTCACCTACGGTCACATGTTGTGGTCGGGTGCGCGGGTGCTGATGGTGTCGGTGGTCTTCGCTGTCGTGATGGCTGCATTCCGAGTCGCCCCGTTGTGGCAGTCGCTCCTCGCCGTCGGCCCTGCCCTCCTCGTTGGCCTCGCTCTGGCCGCGGCAACGACTGCGTTCACAGCGAGACTCAAGGACGAGGGGGGACTCCCGCTGTACTTCCGGCTCGTCGTCATCCCGATGTTCCTGTTCTCGGGGGCGTTCTTCCCGGTCACCCAGCTCCCCGGCTGGCTCCAGGCGGTTGCCCTCGCAACACCGATGTACCACGGGGTTGAACTGAGTCGGGCGATTGTGGTCGGAACAGAGCCGCCCATCGCGTGGTGGATCAGCGTCTTCTATCTCCTGGCGTGGATCGTGTTAGGGACAGCGCTCTCCCTTGGCCCGTTCAGGAAGAGGCTCACACCGTGACAACCGGGCCCCTACTCACGCGCGTCGTTCCCCCCTTGCCTCGCCGGTGGAGGGGACGGTATCTCGTCGAACGAAACCTCATGGCCACGAAAGCGTTCTGGCCCGTCTTCCTCTCCGGGTTCTTTGACCCGGTCTTCTATCTCCTGGCGATCGGCGTTGGAATCGGCCAACTCGCCGGCGATGTGGAGGTGGCCGGGATACCGGTCGACTACACCGCATTCGTCGCACCGGCCATGCTGGCGGCGTCGGCCATGAACGGCGCGATCTACGAGTCGACCAACATGTTCTTCAAGCTCAAGTACGGGAAGATCTACGACGGGATCCTCTCGACCCCTCTCCAGGCGAGGGATGTGGCCACCGGCGAGATCGCCTGGTCGCTGGCTCGCGGCTCGATCTACTCGCTGGCATTCCTCTTCGTGATGGCCGTTATGGGTCTCATCCACTCGTCATACGGCATCCTTGCCTTCCCCGCCGCAATCCTGATCGGCTTTGCGTTTGGTGCCGCCGGCGTCGCGGCCACGACATACATGAGAACCTGGCAGGACCTCGATCTCGTGACACTGGTGACCTTGCCGCTGTTCCTGTTCTCGGCAACCTTCTACCCCATCGACGTCTATCCGGAGTTCATCCAGGCCGTAACGTGGATCTCGCCTCTCTACCACGGGGTGGTGCTGATCCGGGGCCTCACACTGGGAATTCTCGAATGGACCATGCTCGTCAACGTCGCCTACCTCGCTGCGTGGGGCATCGTGGGATCGATCATCACGGCTCGCCGCATCGGCGTATTGCTACTCAAGTAGAGCGGGCCTGACCGGCTCTGAAATAGCGGATCGCCCAAACCCGTTTCACAAGTGCGGGGCCGTTGATACGCTCGGTCAATCGCGACGATGAAGGAGAACCCATGGCCAGCCAAACGTTGAGTGTGCCCGAGATCTCATGCGGACACTGTAAGTCCTCGATCGAGGCGGCCGTGTCGCCCCTCGACGGAGTCGACCGCGTCGAGGTTCAGATCGACGAACGAACTGTCCAATTCGACTACGACGGCACCGATGCAACCCTCACCACGATCGTCGCGGCGATCGAGGATGTCGGATACGAAGTTCCGGACCAGGCCTGAATCCGAGTGAGCCCGGCCCCACCCGACACGATCTCGTTCGACGTCGAGGGGATGACCTGTGCCTCGTGTGCGCTGCGCATCGAGCGTGTACTCGGCCGGCAGGACGGGGTCGAGTCGGCAGTCGTGAACTTCGCCGGCCAGGAAGCTCGAGCCGTCATCGACCCCGGAACGGTCGACATCGAAGGCCTCCAAGCGGCCATCGAAAAGCTCGGATACGAGATCACCCCGTTCGCCGATGGAGAGGACCGCCGATCGCTGACCGAGCGGTACGACCAGGAAGTTGCGTTCCAGAAGCGGAACCTCATCGGTGCCGCCATCCTCACCGTCCCGGTGATGATCCTCGCGATGGTGGGTCCGGACGCCCTCTGGTCGGAGATCGTTCAGGGTGTCCTCACCACCATCGTCGTCTTCTGGTTCGGCCGTCAGTTCCATAGTGCAGCGCGAAAGCAGATCACGTCGTTCAGCCCGGCCATGGACACGTTGGTGTCGGTTGGCACCGTGACCGCCTGGGCCTATTCGGTGTGGGCGGTCTTCGCCGGCTATCCGGTGTTCTTCGAGACGGCGGCGATGATCGCGACACTGATTCTGCTCGGCCGCTACTTCGAGGCCCGGGCAAAAGGTCGGGCGTCGCAAGCGATTACGAGCCTGCTCGAACTCGGAGCGAAACAAGCACGGGTCAGGCGGGGCGACGTCGAAGAGATGGTTGATCTCGACGATCTGGCGGTCGGTTCGGTTGTGATCGTGCGGCCAGGCGAGAAGATCCCGACCGACGGCACAATCACCGCCGGCGCGTCATCGGTGGATGAGTCGATGCTGACCGGTGAATCCGCGGCGGTCGACAAGGCAGCCGGAGACGAGGTCTTCGGTGCGACGATCAACCAGCAGGGACGTCTCGAGATCGAAGTGACACGACTCGGGGGCAACACCGCGCTCGCCCAGATCGTGAAGCTCGTCGAGGAGGCCCAAGCGTCGAAGGCCCCAGTCCAGCGCCTTGCGGATCAAGTCAGCGGGGTGTTCGTGCCGGCCGTGATCGGGATCGCAGTCGTGACGTTCGCCGCTTGGATGATTTTCGATGGCGACATCACCAATGCAATGCGGAGCGCGGTCGCCGTTCTCATCATTGCGTGCCCGTGTGCGATGGGACTGGCGACACCCACCGCCATCATGGTTGGCTCGGCCAGAGGAGCCGAACAGGGCGTGCTGTTCAAGTCGGCCGAGGTCTTCGAGCGGGCGAAAGCAATCGACACCGTTGTCTTCGACAAGACAGGCACCCTCACCCGAGGTGCGATGACGCTCACCACGGTCGAGACCGAGGTACCGGTCGATCGATTTCTCACACTCGTGGGCTCTGTCGAGGCGGCATCCGAACACCCGATCGGCATGGCGGTGGCGCTCGGAGCCGAGGAGCAGGACCTTACGCTCCAGCCGGTCGACAGCTTCGTCGCACACCGTGGGCTCGGGGTGGAGGGCACCGTCGAAGGAGTCGCAGTTGTCGTCGGGCGCATGCTGTTGATGGAACAGCTCGGAATCGAGGTCTCGGCGCGAGACGCTGAGGCCGTGGAAGACATCGAGAGCGCGGGCCACACCGCCTTCTTCGCGGCATGGGAAGGTCGGGTGCGCGGCGCTATCGGGGTAGCCGACACCGTGAGGGCATCCTCAGAAGAAGCGGTCTCCGAGCTTCGGCACCTCGGCGTCGACGTTGCCATGCTGACGGGAGACAACACTCGTACGGCAGAAGAGATCGCTTCGGAAGTTGGTATCTCACGAGTGATCGCCGGCGTGTTGCCTGCAGGCAAGGCCGACGAGGTCAGCCGCATCCAAGCCTCCGGGCGCTCGGTCGCGTTCGTCGGCGACGGCATCAACGATGCTCCGGCGCTCACACGAGCCGACCTCGGGATGGCCGTTGGCTCGGGGACCGATGTCGCAATCGAAGCCGGAGATGTCGTGCTCATGTCCGGCGATCCGCAACTCGCCGTCACGGCGCTCGGTCTCGCCCGGGCCACATTCCGGACGATCAAGCAGAACCTCTTCTGGGCGTTCGGCTACAACATTGCGGCGATCCCACTCGCAGCCCTCGGTCTTCTCAACCCGATGATCGCCGCAGCCGCGATGGCGTTCTCATCGGTTTCGGTCGTCACGAACTCGCTGAGGCTCCGTCGCTTCGGCCGGACTTGACAAATCCCGATCTTCCCGCTGCCCTCAGCCCCTGCATGAACGTCACGACCTTCGTCACCCCCGGCCTTGGAGACTCGACTTACCTCTTCGAGCACGAAGGCATCGGGATCCTCGTTGATCCGCAACGTGACATCGACCGCTTCGTCGATGCCGCCGCCGATCTCAACACGCGATTCGTCCTCGAGACACACCTCCACAACGACTACGTGTCCGGCGGTCGATCCGTAGCGGCGGCAACCGGTGCCGAACTCGTGCTCCCTGCTTCGTCAGGAGCTGCGTTTGACCACCTGGCTGCCTTCCACATGGAAGACCTCGACGGCGGGAGCTTCACCGTCCGCCCCATTCACACGCCGGGGCACACCCCGGAACACGTGAGCTATCTGGTCCTCGTCGACGGCGAAGCGGTCGCCCTGTTCTCTGGCGGCAGCCTGCTCGTTGGATCGGCCGGCCGCAGCGATCTGCTCGGCATGGCTCGGGCCGAGTCACTGGCCAAGCTCCAGTACGGATCGGTCACTCGCCTTGCCGATCTGCCGGATCGGGTGGCTCTCTACCCCACCCACGGAGCTGGATCGTTCTGCACGTCATCGGTCGCGGCGACTGCCGCATCGACGATCGGCAACGAGAAGCGGTCGAATCCGGTCCTTGCACATCCAACGGTTGAGTCATTCGTGCAAGAAGCCTTGACCGGTCTCCAGCCCTACCCGGACTACTACGCCCACATGGGCCCGATCAACCTCGCGGGACCCGAACCCATGCCCGTCGGTCCCGCTGCACAGATCGCCGTCGACGAGATCCCCGGCGATGCCCACATTGTCGATATCCGCCCGCAGGTCGACTACGCCGCGGGGCACCTCCCCGGTTCGTACGGTCTTGAACTCGAGGACCAGACGGGCGTATGGGCCGGATGGCTTGTGCCCTTCAACGAGCCGATCGTGCTCGTCGCGAACACGAACCAGGACACCACGGCAGCCACCGTACAACTGGCCCGCATCGGATACGACCGCGTGGTTGGGGTCGTCACCGACCTCGGCGGTCGGGAAGGCCTCGCATCCTACCGGTTGGCATCCATCGCCGACCTGAGAAGCGAACTGCAAACAGCTTCTCCCCAGGTTCTCGACGTTCGTGCACCGGGCGACTGGGAACTGTCATCGATCCCCGGGGCGTCCCGTAGATACGTCCCCGACCTCCGCTCTCAAGTCCCCGAAGAACTCGAACCCGAACGGCCGGTCTGGATCATTTGCGGCGGTGGCTACCGATCACAGATGGCCGTCCGCTACCTCGAGGCGGGCGGCTTCAATCCCATCGTGGTAACCGGAGGCGGAGTCGCGGAGGTCTTGGCCGGCGATCACACGTAGCCGTCGCAGAGTTGCACGATGCTCGCAGCAACCTCATCGACCGCTTTCTCGACGGCGGGGCCGAGGCCAACCCCCGGTTCAACGCCGGCAATCTCAACGCCGTAGATCACCATCGCCTCCGGGAGCACTCCGACGGCCTCACCGAGCTCGATTGCCTCGGCGAGCCCGACCAGGTGGGTCGAGGCTGACCGCCAGGCTGAAGGAAAGCCCCGCATCCCGTCGATCCGTTGGATCGAACCGACGACACCGCCCGACACCACCGCATCGACGATGACGGCGAGTCGGGCATCTCGCCAGGTCTCTAGCAGGTGTGTGGCATCCCCGACGGACTCGACCAACGCGACGGACTCGGAGATCTGTCCCGCAAGTCGGTCGATCACCGTCGGCCCGAAGGCATCGTCTCCCATCACTCGATTTCCGACGCCGATGACGACGACTTCAGACACGGTCGACCGTCAGGTCGAGGAAGTGCGTCGCACAGGAGATACACGGGTCGTAGTTGCGGATCGACTGCTCCAGCACCCATGACAGCTCGGGATCGGGGAGATCCAAGTGCTGCTCGAGCACGAAGCGCAGATCCGACTCGATCGTCAGCTGATTCTGTGCCGTCGGTGGTGTGATCTGTGCATCGGCAATACGCCCGTCTTCTCGAATCCGATACTGGTGATAGAGCATGCCGCGTGGTGCTTCGGTCGCCCCGTGGCCCACCCCTTCCT
>CBFDAN010000056.1:0-9219 GCA_965602815.1 uncultured bacterium | reverse complement strand
GTGGTCCATCGTTGGTTCCGTCGTCAGAGCGGCGACATGCAGACGCAAGGAGCAAGAACGCGCAAGACACTGTTGACCGGCCTGGTGGTCCGTCTCTTGACCATCGTCATGGCCGTCCCGGCCCTGGCCTCGAACAGAAAGTCGGGCGACAGCAACGGTCGACCCGGATTCGATTTGCAGGTCACGGTGCTCAGCACCGGGCTGACATACGACTCGATCGTAGAAGCCGATCTGCCAATGAAGGGCCGCTTCCAGCAGTTGATTTCAGCCGGCCTGACGTCCGCGAAGACTGCCTACGGTCCCGGCGATCACGGCTACGTCGGCGGGCGCTGGTGGGTCGACGTGAACGGGGACGGTGAGATGGACGAAGGCGACGCCTTCTTCATCTGCCCGCTTCTCGGGCCCGGGCGCTAGACAGGCGCACACCGCCCAAGGCCGAAACAACCGGGGCCCCGCCAATTTGGCGGGGCCCCGGCTCGTCGCCTACCTAACCGGCAGGTCTCTGATCTCGCTCAGCCGACCGGCTCGAGCTCCTTCTTTGCCTCGGGCTCGGTCGCCGGCGGTTGCGGCTTCTTCGCCTTCTCTTCTTTCGTGGCCCACACCAGGCCAAGACCGCCAACCAGAACCGTGAGCCCGATCACTGCCAACGTGCCTGCAAGCGCAAGCCCAAGCTGGAGTGCGGAATGGGTGACGGTACCCACGCCGAGTTCGGCGATCAGGGCGTGTGCTGTTCCGTTCCATGCCTGATCGCGTGCCGGACCCTCAATCGGGTGCATACGATCGAAGTCGGTCCAGTAGAAACCGTTGACGTCGAACTCGTATTCGCCTGCAGCGAAGGTTTCGCCGTTGTACTCAACGGACTCGGTGAGCACCACAGTCTGAGTGCCGTACAGGGTATGGAACGTGATCGTCGCCATCTGGAACATGTACTCGGATGCGGTGTTGACGAGCGGATCGTTCGGGTCGAGATCCGCTTCCTTGACCGGATAGCCCCAGTCCTCGGTCAACAGCACCATGATCGCGTCGGCCCCTTCGGTGGTTCCGCGGTCGATGAGTTGTCCATCTTCGTTGTAGCTGAGTTGTACGTTCTGCGCCTCGCTGAACGACTGGAGTGAGTTGTATCCGTCCTGCACCTGGGTGTAGGCCACTCCACCTCCAACGACGAAGAGAAGACCGATTACTGATAGGACGATTCCGAGAGTTCGGAGTCGTTGTGCCATTGTTGCCTCCTTGCGGCGGTTTGTGACTTGGTTCACAAAGGAGGAGTTAATCGCCTTTCGACGATTAACGATAGAGTCCTCAGTCCCTATCTTTACGTTTTGTATCATCGCCGCGCGACTCGCCGCGCGATGAGGCAACCGCCAATCGACGATGAACGGTCTTTCGGCCCCATGGCGGGATCACATTCGCTTGGTACGCTCGTCTTCATGGAGTCCACCCCGCCGCAGGCGTGCCTCGACGACGACCCACCGGTCGATCCGGCACCGCTTACTTGCGAGGAGATGGCGGCGATCGCCAAGGCGATGGGCCACCCGGCCCGCATGGAGATCATCGAGTTCTTTCAGGAGTGCAAGCCACACACGGTGGGGCAGATCGCCGACCACCTGACGCTCGCCCAATCCACGGTCTCCGAGCACCTCCGAATCCTCAGGACGGCGGACATCCTCCGGACCGAAGACGACGGCCCGCGTACCTGGCATTGCCTCAACCGCAGCGTTCTCAAGCGTTTCGCCCGCGACACCCAGGCGACGACAATCCGCACCGACCGCTGAAGGCCGGGAGCGGCCGTGGCGAAGGCGACGGGTCGGCGCTATTGCACGTCAGGACTCACTGTCGACGCGGACAGATGCTGAAAGAGCGCTGAGAATCTCCGGGTTCGCGGCGAACAGATCTGCCAGCACCTCTGCGGTGCAGACCGCGGTGACGAGCACCATGGTCCACACCGCACTGAGACCCGGGATCAGGCCGATGACGAGCACCAGCGGGATGCCGGCGAGGCGGGAGCGTATCGCCCACATCCTCAGGTGTTCCTGATCCGGGCGCACGGAAGCAACCTGGATTGCAGCCATCGAAGCGAACGCGAGCGCCACGGACACCGCCAGGAGCCACCGATCGCCACTCGAGTACTCGTGGCCGTGGTCAGCCCCGACGATGGCGAGTTCCACCGAGACGCCGAACATGGCTAGAGCTGCCGCGAGCGGGAGGTGGCTGTAGATCCATACGGTCGGGCGCCAGTTCTTCCCCTCCCCCCGCCTACGTATCACCGATCCGTCGAGGTGTTCGAAGTTGATCCACCACAAACAGGTCGCCGCTCCGAGTCCGAAGATCCCAACAAGCGTTGTTTGCGTCTGCCAGGCGACGTGGCTCAATCCGACGGTCACCGCCACGATTGACTCGCCAAGCACCAGGATGGTGAACAGCCCGAACCGCTCAGGAAGATGGGACACGTCGAGGGGGGCTGCAGCTTGGATCTTGCGGACCGCATACGGGGTCGCGAGGTCGACGGCGAACGCGATTCCCCAGAGCCAGAACCGCGCCGGCTCCGGGGTGAAGATCGAGATCAGCCAGATCGCCGATGCCGATCCGAATCCGATGAGATAGCCACGCACCAACGCGCGGGTCCCGGAGACGTGCCGGTAGGCCCTGCCATACAACAACAGGAGCACGAACCGGGCCGCCGTATAGCCGAGCGCGAACACCTGCGTTGATCCCGCCTCGCCAAGGGAGAGGGAGACGGCAATCACGGCCACAGCCACCATCTGGGCGCCGGCGAGGAGGCGGTAGATCAGATCGTCGGTGTCGTATCGATCGGCATAGAACGTGTGGCTCGCCCACAGCCACCACACCAGAGCGAAATACGCCAGATAGGAAGCGACGCTCGCCCATGAGACGTCGTGGACGAGCCGCGTCCCCATCATCGCCACGGCGGCGACAAAGACCAGGTCGTAGAAGAGCTCGAGCCACGTCGCGGTGCGCTCCGACTCCTCCATCGTCCGGAGGCGAGGCGGCGCAATCGCCGCGAACTTCACAGTGGCACCTCGACGCCTGGATAGGCAATGCCTGTGTTTGGAAAGCGCCGTCGCGCGAGTGCCAGAATCGCGTCTGCGCCGTCGTCCGTCGTTCGGGGATCCAGGCTTGTCAGCAGAAGGCGATCAGCCCCCGCCGACTCGGCGGCATCAACGGCGTTCTCCCACGTCGAATGGCCCCATCCGCGGCGGATCGACTCCTCGTCGGGGGTGTACTGCGCATCGTGAATGAGCACGTCGACCCCGCTGATCGCCCGGGTGATCGATCCATCCCGCTCAGTTCCGGCTTCGTGGTCGGTAACGACCCCAACACTCGTCGATGGCCCATCCACTCGGTACCCGACGGCACCCTGGGGATGCTCGACCTCGAAGGGGGTCACGACGACCCCGTGGACGTCGACGGACCGCCCGATGGTCTGAAACTGAACGTTCCGGGCATCGGCCAGCGAAACGGGAAACCAGGGCGGCGTAATGACGGCCGTGAGGGCACCCTCCGGTCCACCTGGACCGTGGATCAATATCTCGACGTCTCCTGACCACAGCGCCTCAAGCATGGAGAGGCCCTGGACGTGATCCCAGTGGTAGTGCGTGAGAAACACATCGACCGACCGCGCAAGCTCGAGCCCATGTGATGCATAGGCAACAAGCCCGGTGCCGGCATCGACGAACCCGACAATCTGGTTGCCGACCACGAGCGCGAATGATGAGGTGTTCCCGCCGTATCGGGAGAATTCGGCTCCGGACACGGGAATGGACCCGCGAGTGCCGAGCACAACGATACGCGGACCTTTCGACACCTCTCCGCCTTTCTCCCGATGGGGTCTGAGCGTAGCGAAGCGCTCGCCCTCCGTGGGGAACGCCACCGCGATAGGATCGACGGCGACGACTCTGAGGTACCCATGAGCAAGCCGGTGATACTCGCCGTCGACGACGACCCGCAAGTGCTCGCGGCTGTTCGGCGCGACCTTCGATCGCAGTACGGGTCCACGTATCAGATTGTGGCTGCCGCCTCAGGACCGGAGGGGCTCGAGACGGTACGAGAACTCAAGGAGCGATCGAGGATCGTCGCCGCGTTTGTCGTCGACCAGCGTATGCCGGAAATGACCGGCACGCAGTTCCTTCTGGCCGCCCAAGAGGCGTTCCCGCAGGCCAAACGATTGCTCCTCACCGCGTACGCTGATACCGAGGCGGCAATACAGGCAATCAACGACGTCGGTCTCGATCAGTATCTCCTCAAGCCGTGGAGCCCGCCGGAGGAACGCCTCTATCCCGTCCTCGACGACGTACTCGACGATTGGCAGGCACATGCCGATGTACCGTTCGACGGGATTCGCGTGCTGGGCACGACCTGGTCACCGGCCACGTACGAGACCAAGGCGTTCCTCGCCCGCAACGAAGTGCCGTACCGGTTCCTCGACATCGAGCGAGACCCCGAAGCTGCGGAAGCCGTGGCCAAAGCACATGCCACGGAAGCTGGACTCCCTGTTGTGATCCTCCCGGATGACTCGATCCTCCTCCAACCGTCGAAGCCCGAGTTGGCCGCCGCTGCGGGGATTCACTCAACCCCAGAGGCACCGTTCTACGATCTCGCGATCGTCGGCGGCGGACCTGCAGGACTCGCCGCCGCCGTCTACGGTGCTTCTGAAGGCCTTTCAACCGTTCTGCTCGAACGGGAAGCTCCGGGTGGCCAAGCCGGCACGAGTTCGCGAATTGAGAACTACCTCGGATTCCCCAAGGGTGTGAGCGGCTCCGACCTAGCGAGGCGCGCGATCGCCCAGGCAACCCGGCTCGGAGCGGAGTTGATCACCCCCGCCGAGGTGACGGGCGTGCGAATCGGCCAATCCGTGAAGACCATTGTCCTGACGGACAACACCGAGGTGAAGTGCCGGGCCCTCGTGATTGCGAGCGGCATGACGGTTCGAAAGCTCGAGGTTCCCGGATATGCTCGATTCGAGGGCGCCGGTGTCTACTACGGGGCGGCGGCAACCGAGGCAGCGACCTACCAGGACCGTCACGTCTACATAATCGGCGGCGCAAACTCCGCTGGTCAAGCCGCCGCCATGTTCTCCAGAACTTCGTCGAGGGTCACGATGGTGGTGCGCTCCAAATCCCTCGAGCAGAAGATGTCCCAATACCTGGTCGACCAGATTGCCGCCATCGAGAACATCGAAGTGCTCACCGGAACTCGGGTCGTCGATGTCGAAGGCTCTACGACCGTTGAGTCAATCCGTCTCCAGGACATCGCATCCGGAACGGAAGAAGCAAGGCCCGCTTCAGCACTGTTCATCTTCGTCGGCGCCGTGCCACACTCATCGTTCCTCGAGGGCACGGTGGCCATGAACGACCGAGGCTTCATCTACACCGGTTCAGACGTGACAACGTTCACGACGGACTGGACACTGAGCCGCGATCCGTTCCCGCTCGAAACCTCCGCCCCCGGGGTGTTCGCAGCCGGCGATGTCCGCGAAGGGGCAATTCGTCGGGTGGCCTCTGCCGTCGGCGAAGGCTCCGTATCCGTCACACTCGTCCATCGATACCTCGACACCGTGTGAGCGCATTCGACCTTCGCTCCGTCGATCTCTTCTCCGGTCTCGACGACGACGCGCTTGCTCGACTGAGCGCGGACCTCACGGCATGTTCGCTCCCCCGTGGTGCCACCCTATTCGGTGAAGGTGACCCAGGGGACACTGCGTACGTCGTCACATCGGGCGAGGTCGAGATTCTCAAGGCGTCGGCCGATCAATCGGTGCGCATAGCAATCTCCGGACCGGGCATCGTCGTCGGCGAGATGTCCCTCCTCACCGGTGAACCCCGCAGTGCCTCGGCTCGGGCGCTTGTCGACACTGAACTCGTATCGATTCCGAAGGCAACCCTCGATGCCCTACTCGAATCCGATGCTCGGGTGGCACATGCTCTCTTCGATGTGTTCATCGCGCGCTGGCGTGAGCAGCAATCACGGTTGCGTCAGTCTGAGCACATGGCCCAGATCGGCGTGCTAACCGCAGGTCTTGCTCACGAAATGAACAATCCAGCCGCCGCCGTCACCCGGGGATCCTCGCTCCTCGCTGCTGCCGTTGAACGGCGAGTCGCAGCCGAGGCAGCTGTCCCTCACGGCACTTTCGTTCCGCACCCCACGTCGGCCAATCCTCCGAGGACGCCGATGGAACGAGCCGAAACCGAGGACAACCTCGAAGCGAAGCTCGATGAGTTCGGAATCGATGATGCGTGGCGCACGGCTCCCCTCCTGGTGGAAGCCGGCTACACGGCGGCTGACCTCGACGTTGAGATGGGAACGGCCGCCGCAGTCGTCGAAGCGCTCGCCGCACGTGCGGAGGTGGACTCGCTCGTCTCCGAGGTAGCCGAGGGGTCGAGCCGTCTCAGCGAGTTGGTCGCGGCGCTGAAGTCGTACTCGTACCTTGATCAGGCCCCGGTTCAGGATGTTGATGTCCCTCGGGGTATCGAGGACACGCTACTGATCCTGAAGTCGAAGACGACGGGCCTCACGGTGGTCCGTGACTACGAACCCGACCTGCCAACGATTCAGGCATACGGGAGTCGGCTCAACCAGGTGTGGACCAACCTCATCGACAATGCCGCAGACGCGATCCGGGATGCCGGGATCGAGGATGGGCGGATAACGGTCACGGCGAGAACTGGCGACGAGTTCATTGTGATTGCCGTGGCCAATAACGGCCCCGAGATCCCGCCGTCGGTCAGGGACCGCATCTTCGAGGCGTTCTTCACAACGAAGGAACCAGGGCGCGGCACCGGTCTCGGCCTCGACACCGTCTACGACATCGTGGCGAATCAGCATCGCGGAACGATCGACGTCGAGTCGAATCCGGAACAAACCACTTTCATCGTCACGATCCCTATCGCCCCATCGGAAACCTAGGAAGTCCAACGGTCATCTCATCCGGCGAGCGGCAAGCGCACCAGCAGCACCTTCAGCTCCGCTTACACGACTGGGATCGAAGACAATCTGCTCGCGTATGCCGAGTGCACGCGAGCGAACGGTGTTGACATGCCGGACCCCGACTTCTCGTCAGGCGGCGGGGTCATCGATCTCGGAACGATCGGCGGAGAGGATTTCGAGGCGGCAGACGGCCATCCCACAAGCGGAAGTTGATGGTCAGCCTTCGGCTTCTGCGTCCCATTCGAGGAGCCACGCGGCGTAGGCACCTGGCCACGACCCTTCAGGCTCCTCGGAGCGGTAGCGCTCATCAGCTCTGACAAGCCATACCTCGACGGTATCGACCGGGGGGTTCGATTCGAGCAAACGCAAGCTCTGGCCATACATGTGCTCGGCGTACCATCGGGCCCAGCCGGGGTTTGGGCCGCCGTAGACGGCATGGTGGGCTCGCCCGGTGGCACCGAGCAGGTGCCGAAGTTCGTGCTGACGGCTCTGAACATCCATGCCCGAAAGCTACCGGCTGCATCATCGAAGTCAATGGGGATAGTCGAAGCAGCGTGCAATGGAAGAAACGATGAAGGCCCGAATACTGTCCGTCAGCTGCCGCAAGCCCGCTGATGAGCGCTGGGAATCCGCTCTGTCGACCGACGCCCTCCGGTCGGATTGAACGCCAGGTCAGTGGTGCTCCACCGATGTCTCAACCGCCGCTATCGCTGGGAGGCCCTTGGGTACACACGCCTCGGCGTCCGGGGATGCCGTGCCTTCGAAGAAGTCGGCCGGAGTATTGCTGCGGCGCACCATCCACACGACGGGGAGCGCTATGAGAGTGATGGCGCCGCCGACCACGTAGGCCGCGGAGTACGACTGGCGTTCCGAATAGACGCCGAGTCCGGCCTGCCCTCCAACGGCACCGATACCGCCGATCATCGAATCGAACGAGACGACGGTCGCCCGTTCAGCGGATGGCACCATGCCGTGAATGAAGGCCTGGCGGACAGGCATCTGGACACCCATCGCCACCGAACCGATAAGCAGGAAACCGAGTGCGATCGGGAAACTGGTGGCCCAGCCGACGGCGACCGACGTCAGGGAGAATGCGGCAGCGGTCCAGAGAAGGATGGTTGTTCTCTGGCCGCAGTACCGAGTGATGAACTGCACGAGGCTGTTCCCGATGATCATCGCGACGGCAAGAAGCGCCGCGACCACGCCGGCAACCCATACGGCGTCTCGTGCCAGAAGCTCCAAGAAATAGGGCTGCCACGCGTACCAGGCCCACATGAAGACCCCTCCCTGTATGGCTCCCGCGATCATGATCAGTCGGAGGGGTCGATTGCGCCACCCAAAGCGAACGCCGGCAGCCGCAACGGAGTTCGCCTCCGCGGGCAGCGTGCGCAGAGTGACCGGTTTCGACTGGAAGCCGATGTCGTGCATTCCGAAGAACGCAAGGACGAAGAGGAGCAGCAGGAGGACCGATCGCACGACGAACGGAATCGCAAGGTCGATCTGGCCGAGCAATCCTCCTCCGATTGTGCCGACCAGCATCGCCCCGCCGCCGACCATCTGGCCGGTGGCGAACACGCGATCCATGGCACCGTCGTAGCCCAGGCCTCGGACTCCGTCGACGAGCCACGCCTCCATTGCCCCCGAATAGAACGTGTACCCGAGGCCGAGGAAGACCGAAACAACTGAGAAGGCGACCACTCCCCCGCCAATCTCGGCGAGCGCAACATACGCAAGGGTCGATCCCGCGAGCACGAGCACGGACAACAGGAAAGAAGCGCGCCGGCCCACGGTATCGGCGACGACCCCGGTCGGAATCTCGAACAACACCGTTCCGATCGAGAATGCCGCATTCGCGAAGAACACCTCGGCAATCGAAAGACCTGCGTCGAGCAGGAACAGGGTGTTGATACCCCAGATGATCGAAGCGGCAAGCGTGTAGATCCCGGCGTAGGTGTAGTACCTGCGGACGAGCGCAGCCGCGGCAGCAGGCATGGATGGGTCGGTCGCCATCGGGCAATCCTACGCGAGCCGGGGTGCGTCCGGAGTAGTTGATGTACGCCCTCCGGGCGGTAGTCCGTACTTCGTGGTGCGTACCCCAGATGGCAGGGGCACCTGGAGGTCGAAGATCTGCCGCTACGCTGCCACGGCTTGAGGAAGGTGCATATCAGGCTTGGAGTCAAACAGGCGCTCGTTGACGGTCGGGTTGTCACTGGCGACGTTTCCGTGGAGGACGGCCGCGTCTCGTCAGTCGGGCTTGCTCCGGCCGGTGCAACCGGG
>CBFDAN010000055.1:0-9269 GCA_965602815.1 uncultured bacterium | reverse complement strand
GCCAAGGAAGCGGTCGTATGGACCCGGATCGGTTTCAACGAAGCCATCGCTCCTGGCCCCAAGCCGTGGGATTTCAACCTTCAGCAGTACTCGATCACCGAGGATCGCAAGGAAGTCGTCGATTTCAGCTCGCCGTACTACATAACGACGCAGGCGCTGATTGCGTATCCCGATTCCCCGTACGCGTCAGCGACGAGCGTCGACGATCTCAAGACAGCCATCCTCGGAGCGCAGATCGGCACCACAAGTCTCGACTTCATCGAGAACGTGATCAAGCCGGACACGGAGCCGAACGTGTACGACGAGAACGTCGACCTCGAGGCAGCGATGAACGCGGGCCAGATCGATGCACTGGTCGTCGATCTGCCGACCGGCTACTTCATCACCGCGGTGCAGGTGGAGGGATCCATCATCGCCGGTCAGTTCGAATCTGACGCCGCAGAGCCGGACGAGTATGGATTGCTGTTCGCAAAGGACAATACGCTTGTTCCATGTGTGAACAGGGCGCTCGAGGCACTCAGGGAGAACGGCAGGCTCCAAGAGCTCGAGGACCTGTACCTGACCCAGGATGGCGGCATCCCAATCATCAGCGGCTAGCGCTGAATGAGCGATCAGACGCCGATTGAAGAAGTCGGCGGGGGCCCGAGCCTTTTCGGGCCCCCGCGCGCTCCCCGCGGCCGCGAGGAGGGAACCCGAGCGGCACTGATCGCATTTGTCTCCACCATCGTTTTCGTGGTGGTTGTCCTGTGGGCAATCCTCACGTCGGATGCCTGGCCGGCGGTCCAGAGACAGTTCTTCAACTGGGAGAAGTTCGTCGAGGTATTCCCCGACGTGCTGGGAGGATTCTGGCTCGACATCAAGATGTTCCTCGTCGCCGAGGTCATCATCTTGGCCCTTTCCTTGGTGATCGCCATGATCCGATCGCTGCGGGGACCGGCTTTCTTCCCGCTCCGAGCGCTCGCGGTGATCTTCATCGATCTGATTCGCGGCATTCCCGTCATTCTGCTCATTCTGCTGCTGGGATTCGGGATCCCGGCTCTCCAGCTCCCCGGCGTACCGAACGGTGCGCTCTTCTGGGGCCTCACCGCCCTCATCATCAGCTACAGCGCTTACACGGCCGAGGTCTATCGCGCGGGCATTGAGTCAGTTCACGAGAGCCAGCGGATGTCGGCCCGCTCGCTCGGACTCACCCAGGGCCAAGCACTTCGGTATGTGATCGTTCCACAAGCCATTAGAAACGTCATCCCGGCGCTCCTCAACGGATTCGTGAGCCTCCAGAAAGACGTGGCGCTCGTTCTCGTCCTCGGCGTCCGAGAGGCCGTCCGCGAGGCAGACATCTACGCAGCCAAGACGTTCAACTACACCGGCTACATCGCGGCCGCGCTGCTGTTTCTGCTCGTCAGCGTTCCGGTCGCGCGATTCACCGACTGGTACACCAACCGCGATCGCCGAAAGAAGCAGTCTGTGAGCACATGACCACTCCCAAACTCGAACTCCAAGGTGTCTCGAAGGCATTCGACGGCAAACCCGTCCTCCGGGACGTGGACCTCGTCGTTGTCCCGCACGAAGTGGTGTGCTTGATCGGCTCGTCGGGATCCGGGAAGTCGACGATGCTCAAGTGTGTCAACCTCCTGGTGCCGATCGACGAAGGGAGCGTCCTCCTGGACGGTGCCGATATCACCGCTTCGGGCGTGAACGCCAATCAGGTGCGCGAGGAGATGGGGATCGTCTTCCAGGCCTTCAACCTCTTCCCGCACATGACGGTGCTCGACAACATCACCCTCAGCCCTCGCAAGGTCCACGGGGTACGCAAGGCGCAGGCTGAGGACAAGGCTCGCGAACTGCTCGACGGATTCGGGCTCTCCGACAAAGTCGATGAGTATCCCGACCGTCTCAGCGGCGGCGAACAGCAAAGGGTTGCCGTGATCAGGGCCCTTGCCACGGAGCCTGAGCTCATGTTGTTCGACGAGGTCACATCGGCCCTCGATCCCGAGTTGGTGGCCGAGGTTCTCAACGTGATCCGTGCCCTGAAAGACGACGGCATGACGATGGTGATCGCCACGCACGAGATGGGCTTCGCCCGCGACGTCGCAGACCAGGTGTGCTTCCTCGACCAGGGTCGGATCCTCGAACACGGTCCGCCGCAGCAGATCTTCTCAGCTCCAAGCGAGGCTCGGACCGAGCAGTTCCTTCAGCGGATCATCGACGCCGGCCGCCTGTAGGGCTGAATCAACGCTTCGCCCGCACCACGACGGGATCGCCGGGTGTCGGTGTGATGACCTTGCCGCCGGTGCCGTTGTTCTCCGAGACGAGGAGATAGCCACTTGAATCCCACAATGCGATCAACGTGTCTGTTCCGTAATCCGAGTCACCGAACGTCTGCACCATCCCGTCGATTTGATGTCCACACAGGTGGACCTCAACACCATCGGGCAGCGGGAGGTGAGCGATCTCGCCTGGAAGGATCGAGCATATCGCGTTCCCGAAGTCGTCGATGTAGATCACCTCGCCGGTCACGCTGTCGTCATCGGCACGAGCTGCACCCCAGAGTCGGATCGTGACGGGGTCATCGATCGGGGAACCGAGATCTTCGAACGGAACTCCCGCGGCGAGATGTGCCGCGACGGGCGAGAACAGGTCGCGTCCATGGAACGTCATGGTGACGGCATCGAGCCAGTACTCGGGTCGATCGAGTTCGACGAACTCGACGGTCCAGCCCTCGCGTTCGGCTCGATCCAGGCAAGCCGTCAACACCCCGTTGTCGGGAGCAACGAAGTAGTGCTCGCCGATCCGCGCGGCAATCGGTCTCCGGTCGGTGCCGACTCCCGGGTCGACCACGATCACGTGCACGGTCCCCGCCGGAAAGAAGAACGCGCTGTTGTTGACGACGAAGTTGGCCTCGCGGATGTCCTGTGGCCTGATGTGGTGAGAGAGATCCGTGATCACAGCATCGGGAGCAATCCGGTAGATGGCGCCGTGCAGGACGCCGTCACTCCCCTGCCGCGTGCCGAAGTCGGTAGTCAGCGTGATGAATGCCATCCGGCGATGCTACCCGAGTGCCCACCAGTCCTCGATCAGTCTTGTGAGATTGGAACGAGTTTCGTCATCGGCCCATGAACCTTCCACAACGGCGAGAGAAAGCCGCTTGAGCGCAGCCTCGTCGAGTCCGAATCGATGCTCTAGGTTCGAGAACTCCTCCGCCAGGCTGACATCGAACATCGCCGGGTCGTCGGTGTTGATAGTGACCAGCGCACCAGCATCGATCAACTCGAGTACCGGGTGCTGTTCCCAGTGCGCCACAACCCCGGTGCGGAGATTCGATGTTGGGCAGACCTCGAGGGGAATCTGCCGGTCAACGAGGTAGTCGACGAGCAACGGGTCCTCAGCAGATCGAACCCCGTGACCGATGCGCTCGGCGCCAAGATCCCGGATCGCTCCCCACACACTATCGGGCCCTGCTTCCTCCCCCGCGTGGGCGGTCAACCGGAACCCTGCTTCCTTCGCATCTCGGTAGACCGGCGCAAACTGCTCAGGCGGATGAGCCGCTTCGAAACCACCGATGCCGATCCCGATGATCTTCGCCTCGGTCGAGACCTCCCTGACAGCAGCCAGTGTCTTGGCGGTGCCCTCGGGCCCGCGGTCCCGAACCAGGTCGACGATCAGCGGGATCTCCACCCCCTCCACGCGGTCGAGGCCGGCACGGATCGCCGTTGCGACGGTCTGAGGAGCGAGGCCGTGTCTGCGGAAGTCGCTCGGCGAGAAGAACGCCTCGGCATAGACGATGCTCTGCGATACGAGGTGCCGGGCCACTGCCTCGGCCGCGAACGTGAAGTCGTCGGCGGTGCGGAGAAATCCGTTCATCCAACTCCATGTCTCCATGAAGTGAGCGAAGTCGCGATAGGTGAACCAGTCGACGAGTTGCGCTTCGCTCTTGATCAACGGATCGCCACCGTGATGCTCGATCAACTCCCACAGGGTCGGCACCGGAATGGCGCCCTCCAGATGGAGGTGGAGTTCGGCCTTCGGCATGGTCGTCCAATCGCGCATTCGGCCATTCAAACAGACCTGGCCCGGCCGAAACCTCGGCTCATCTAGCGGTGTCATCGGCACCAGGACGGTTCGGAGGGATGTGACCCTTGTCCCTGGTCGCGGGGATCAGCCTCTCGTACCGTGCGAGCAGTGGAAAGGACAGGTCATGCAGCTTTCGTACGCGCAAGGATCCACCGATGTCCCCCTCCTCACCGAAACCGTCGGGGAGAACCTCGAGCACACCACCGCTCGATTCCCAGACCGAGACGCCCTCATCGTCCGGCACCAAGGAATCCGTTGCACCTATCGAGAATTCGACGGAGCAACCGATCGGCTCGCCAAGTCGTTCCTGAGGCTCGGTATTGAACTCGGCGACCGGGTCGGCATCTGGAGTCCCAACAACGCGGAATGGGTCGCCGTCCAGTACGCCACGGCGAAGATCGGCGCGATCCTCGTCAACGTCAACCCCGCCTATCGCACATCGGAACTCGAGTATGTGCTCAAGCAATCGGGATGTCGCTTCCTCATATCGGCACCGTCATATCTGACCTCTGACTACCGGTCGATGGTGGCAGAGGTCGAGAGTGCGGTTCCCGGGCTCGAACGGGCGATCTTCCTCGATTCGCCCGAGTGGGACGAACTGTTCGACGCCGGTGACGATGTGCCTGACGAGGAGCTCTGGGAACGCGAGTCGCTCCTCGACCCGGACCAGCCCATCAATATTCAGTACACGTCGGGAACAACGGGTTTCCCCAAGGGGGCCACCCTCACCCATCGGAACATCCTGAACAATGGGTTCTTCTGTGGCGAGCGCCTCGGATACTCCGCATTGGATCGCGTCTGCATCCCCGTCCCGTTCTACCACTGCTTCGGAATGGTCATCGGCAACCTCGCGTGCACGACACACGGCGCCGCAATGGTTGTTCCATCACCCGGGTTCGACGCCGGGGCTGTGCTCGATGCGGTCGAAGCAGAGGCCTGCACGAGCTTGTACGGCGTTCCGACCATGTTCATTGCGACGCTCGAACACGACGACCTTGAAAAGCGAGATGTTTCAAGCCTGCGAACGGGTGTCATGGCAGGCGCCCCCTGTCCCACCGAAGTCATGAACCAGGTGATCCACCAGCTCAACATGGATGAAGTGACGATTGCGTACGGCATGACAGAGGTCTCGCCAGTGGCGACACAAACGCTGCGGGACGATCCAGTTGACTTGCGTGTATCGACGGTCGGCGTCGCTCACCCACACGTGGAGATCAAGATTGTCGATCCGGAACTGGGCGAGATCGTACCTCCCGGCGAATCCGGTGAATTCTGCACCCGCGGCTACTCCGTGATGCAAGGCTACTGGAACGAACCCGAGCGGACGGCGGACGCTATCGACAGCGAGGGCTGGATGCACTCGGGCGACCTCGCTGTCATGGACGCCAACGGCTACGTCAAGATCGTTGGTCGGCTCAAGGATATGATCATCCGCGGCGGGGAGAATGTGTACCCGCGGGAGATCGAGGAGTATCTCTTCACACACCCCGATGTCGTCGACGCCCAAGTTGTCGGTGTGCCCGACGCCCGTTTCGGCGAACAGATCATGGCGTGGATCCAGAAACGGGATGGCTCGAGCCTCAGCGAGGCCGACGTGGTCGATTACTGCAAGGGTCGGATCGCCCACTTCAAGGTCCCGCGATACGTTCGATTCACCATCGAATTCCCGATGACCGTGACAGGGAAGATCCAGAAGTACCGGCTGAGGGAACAGGCGATCCAAGAACTCGGCCTCGACCCCGGCGACAACGCAAACTAGCCGTCGTCCCCGAGCGCCGTTGGTTCAACGGCAATGTCTTGGAGATCGCGCACGGCGGCGGACAAGTGCCCCAGCGCCTGCACATAATCCTGCTTCGTGGCTCGTCCGGCCCCGAGGTCGATTGCCACGTCCTCGGCCGCTGCCTCGAGCCGATACAGGGCATCCCGGAGGTGCTCCCAGCTTCGACGTCTGATGATCACCTCGTCGGGTCCAAGATCGCGGAGCTTCGCCTCGCGGCGGGCTTCGTATGCTCGCTGCCGGTGAGAGGTGCGGCAGTAGCGCTGCGGACGGCCCGGACCACCGGCCGCCTGGAATGCTCCCCCACACCAGGCGCAGTGTCGCATTCGTTCCGTCACAGTGATGGAACCCTACCCGACCGGGTGGGTCCTGAGTGGGATTAGACCTCGCGGCGTTCCATCCGGTAGACGCTGAACGCGATTGCCCCGACCGAAAGCACGACCGCAGACGCGATCGCACGCCAATAGACGAACTCGCCGCCGGCGATCAACGCGTCGTATCCCCCAACGAGGTCCGATGGAAGCCACGGGCGAACGGCCGGTATCAGGCCGACGATACTGAGGGCGATCAATGCTCCGATCGTCAGCAGTGCCGTTCCGGGGACACTTCGAACAAGAGAAGCGAACAACCCCGTCAGGGCTACGGCGAAACAGAGATAGAGCGCCACGAGCAATGAACCGATTGCGGTTCCGCCGATGCGGGGTGCATCTATGAGCAGCGCGGACAGCACAAAGGCAACCGCGGAGCCGATCACGAATGAAGCGACAGCGGCGACCATGTTGACCGCATAGCGGGGTGCAAGGATCTTCGCGACCGTGGCTCTCGTTCGAAGAAACGTTGCCATCTCGACATTTGCGTCGAACGCGAGGGACGACGCTGCCACAAATGCGAGCGCCAGGAGCCCAATCTGGAGGGCGTTCCCAAGGTACTGTGCCATGGCAAGCTCCGGGCTGGCGGGTGGGACCGCAACCTCCACCCCTCCCCCGAGGCGTTCGACGATCTCGGGAAGGTACTTGGCCGTCGCCGGACCCAGCACGGCGAAGAAGCCGAAGATGCCTAGGAGTATCCACACACGGTATGTTCGAACGAGCCGCAGGTACTCGAGACGCCAAAGGCTCACTGGGTCACCTCGAGGAACACATCTTCGAGGCTCCGCTCAACCGGCCCCACCGCCACAATCGGCACGTCCGCGCGTCCGAGGCACCGGACGAGCTCACGCTCCAGCACGGCACCGCTCGCAGCCGTCACTGTGATGACGTCAGATTCGATGGTCACCCGGCTCACCCAACCGTATGACTCGAGAAGCTCAACGAGCTGTGTCCCGTCGCCCCTGATCCGGACGGCGTACGCAGCCTCATGACCAGCGTTGCGCACGAGCTGGTCAAGCGTGCCCTCGTAGACGAGTTGACCTTGCTTGAGAATGCCGACCGCGTCGCAGACTTGCTGGACATCGTCGAGAATGTGGCTCGAGAAGACAACCGTCGAAGCACCCTGCAGATCAGCGACCATATCGAGAACCTCTCGTCGACCCGCCGGGTCGAGAGCGGCAGCCGGCTCGTCGAGCAGCAAGACCTCCGGCTCCCCCACGACGGCCGCGGCAAGTCCGAGCCGCTGAAGCATGCCCCGAGAGAATCCCCCAACCTTGCGGTGAGCAACAGACAGGAGCCCAGTCTGCTCGAGAACCGCATCAACCGACCGCGCCGCAACTACCGGAGCGACCAACGTCCGGGACAGATCAACGACCTCTCTCGCTGTGAGCCAGGAATCGAAACGGGGCGTATCCGGCAGGACCCCCACCCGCGTGGCTTCGACTTCAAACGTGCCCGCCGACGGCTTCCGCAGGCCGGAGAGGATGCCGAGGAGGGTCGTCTTGCCCGCACCGTTCGGACCCACCAGGCCGTATACGGAGCCGCGCCGAACCGAAAGGGTCACGTCGTTGAGTGCAACGGTCTCCCGGTATCGTTTGGTGATGTCCCGTACGTCGACGGCCGTGTGCGGCATGTCAGGGGGGATGCTACCGCCCGGCGACCGGCCGAACGCCACGATGGTGCACGTGCGAATCCTGCCGCCTCAGCGATCCAAGAAGCACCGCGCGAGCGAGAGCTTCAAGGTCCGATTCTTGCTCGACGGCATACGCGATCAGCGGCAGACTTCTTTGTCTCCTTGGCCGCATCGCGGGAAACCGGTCCGCCAACTCGTCACTCCACACCCACATCGACACCTCCCGGCACCACGTCCAACACACAGTCCAAAGATACCGCTGGTGTCAAACCGGTCTGACCGGGGGAAACACAGACGTGTGGTTCATTCGTCGATCAGCACCGTGTCGGGACGATAGGTGGACCACGCAAACCAGAACGTGTCGAGGTGTTCGGCTCGCTCGAGCCGTGATCCCTCAAGCGGTCCGTCCACGGCGATTCCGGCGATCGTCCAGGTGCTGCCGGTCTCCTCATCCACGAATCGGTCGCCCTGCGCCACGATGGTCACCGGACTCCCATCGAACTCCGGTACGAACACCCCGACCGAACCGACGTCTTGTCCTCCGTCGATGGTCGATGCATCCAGGGCGGATGCCTGGCCCGGCTTCCAGAGGATCACGAGGTCGCTCCCGCCCACGGTGACAGCGGTAGCGCTCCCATCGCCATCGGCCAGAAGTGCCATCGAATACGCCACCGACGCGTCTTCGACGGTGATCCCGACCACGCGCTGTTTCGCGCGCTCGCGATCGTCGACGATGCCCCGGAACAGGAAGGGATCGGTTTCGGGATCGTCGTATCCCACATAGGGGTTCCGGCCGTAATCACGCGAGTGCCCGGTCTGCGTCCAGTCGAGCACCTGCCCGTCCGGATAGGCGGATACGAAGTCTTCCCATGCCATCAGTGGCGAGGCAATCGGCTCGAGTTGTGTGCCCGCCAGCACACCGACCACTGCACGTCCGTCGAAGTGGGTCCATAGTGATTCGGTAAGGCGGTCGTACATGACCAGTGCCGATGCGAACAGCTTCCCGGAGGTCCCGAATGTGGTTTCCACTCCGTTGACCTCGCGGCGATACGTCACCGCGGAGTTGCACAGCGGGCAGTAGGTGACCGTTACCGGAACGTCTCCGACGGTGTCGTTGACGATCTCGTGCCAGATCAGTACACGCACGGGATACGCTCGAGCGTCGCCGTTGATCTCGAGCGCGACCACCGATTCGGCACCCTCGAGTTGACCGACGGCACTCGCAGCGTCGATGAACACCGGTGCGTCGAGCGGCGGAATTCCGTCCGGTGGTGGCCCCCCGGAGATGATCTCGTCGATCGGCACGAGCGGTGCGGGGAACTCTTCGGCTCTCGGGTCGGTGAGGGCAGACGGCCCGGTCGGAATGGCGGCTGCCGCCGTTGAGGATGGGGCCGCGGTCGTCGATGATGGGGCCGTTGAT
>CBFDAN010000054.1:0-9310 GCA_965602815.1 uncultured bacterium | reverse complement strand
GTGGGCGCCTGTCCCGCTTTCCCCACCGCTGCAAGGCGAGAGCGGCAGGTGATACGTCTACGCCTCGCACGAGAGCACGCCTGGCGCCGGCCAACGTGCTCGTGTGCAACAAACGCCCGGATCGCTCCTGGAGCCAACCGCGTTTCTTGTCGCTCCAAACCCGAAGGTGAGACAACCTAACCCTCTCACCAGAGTGTCAGTAACCCTCTCACCAGAGTGTCAGCAGCCCTGTCACAACGGCTACGTCGGCGGTACCGACCAGATCAAGGAGTTCCAGAAACATGCCCTGACCGGCGAGAACAGGGTAAGTGGCAACGAGATAACACTCTGCTGACAGGGTTGGGTTGCATGATCGGTGCATGCACCAACTCGAACCGATCATCTCCGCTCAGGAACTCGCCGAGTACCTCGGCGTTCCGGTGGCCACGATCTACGCGTGGCGATACCGCCGCCAAGGCCCGCCCGGCTTCCGGGTCGGCCGACATGTACGCTTCCGATGGAGCGACGTCGAACGCTGGATCGAAGACCGCATCGCACAAACGTGTCACACCTGAGCGTCACAATCGCAATGGAACGACGCGCGCCGACGGAGGACCGATGAGCAAGTGGATCACGAGAACACCGAACGACCGCTGGAAGGCACGGCTCGCCATCCCCGGCAGGGGCACACGCAACCGGACATTCAATCGCAAGATCGATGCTCAGAAGTGGCTACGCAATGAGCAAGCCAATCTCGATCGCGCCGAATGGACCGACCCTCGTCTTGCTCGCATGTCCTTCTCCGAGTGGTCAACCGAGTGGCTCGAGACAAGGCGTCATCTCAAACCCAAGACCCTCGCCGGGTACGAGTCACTCCTGCGTGTCCATCTCCTGCCTCAGTTCGGCGAGATGCCGCTCTCAGGGATCGACCCCTACATGATCGAAGCGTGGGTGATCGAGCTGACGGATTTGGGCCTCTCCTCAAGTCGCATCCGACAGGCGCACCAGTTGCTGTCGATGATCCTCAAAGCCTCGGTCCGGGCGCGCCGTCTGACAATGAATCCGGCGGTGGGCACTCCCCTACCTCGCGCCACGCGAAGACCGCCGAAGTTCCTCACCGCTGAACAGGTGGACGCCCTCGTTGGCGCGGTGCCCGAACGATATGAGGCGCTCATCTTCGTGCTCGCCTACGGCGGGATACGGTGGGCCGAGGCAGTAGGGCTCAAGCTCGGAAGAGTCAACCTGCTCCGCCGGCGGATCGAGGTCGTCGAGACGCTGTCTGAGGTCAATGGCAAGCTCTATGCGGTGCCGCCGAAGACCTGGGAGAGCCGAACCATCGCAATCCCACCCTTCGTCGCCGATGCGCTCGGTGCCCACGTCGGACGGTTCACCGATGGCGGCCCTCACAGCCTCGTGTTCACCACGGATTCCGGGACACCGCTACGGTCGTCGAACTTCCGACGCAACGTGTGGCTCCCGGCGATCACCGAGATCGACCAGGATGGGCTGCGACCGCACGACCTGCGCCACACCTGCGCCTCGCTCCTGATCGCTGCCGACGCACATCCTCGGCACATCAAGGAGCACCTCGGCCATTCGAGCATCCGCGTCACGATGGATATCTACGGACATCTCTACGAGGACTCGAGGGATGAAATCGCGGAGCGCCTGGAAACGAATCGACGAACAGGAACCGTTCACTAGACGAGCCGCTGCGCGAATTATCGCGCCCTCTCCGCGCCCCGCGGTTCATAGGTGAAAGATCGTCTACGACGGAAACCCTTATGCCGCAGGGGATATGCCGGCTCCGGGGGGGAGACTCGAACTCCCAACAAACGGATTAACAGTCCGCTGCTCTGCCGAATTGAGCTACCCCGGAAGGTGCCCGCCGAAGCCGCGAGCGGGGCGGAGGATACCAGAGGGCAACCCAAACTCAGGTCCCGGCACAACGCTTCGCGCGATGTGGGAGAATCCCCCACCATGAAGTTCAGAACAGGTCTCGCAATCGGTCTCGGGGTCGGATTCGTCCTGGGTGCCCGGGCCGGACGAGAGCGCTACGACCAGCTCAAGACCGCCTTCGACAAGGTACGGAGCAACGAGAACGTCCAGCGTGCCACGGCCACCGCGGATCGCTCGACCGCGAAGGTTCGCCGCGCAGCCGGCCAGGGCCTCGTCACCGCCAGCGACAAGATCAAAGAACGCGCCGAATCGAACGGATCGAAGACGGAGTAGCTGCGAGCCGCCAGCCACGATCGAGCAGAGAAGCGCTGTTCTTGTCTCGATCTGCTCGACCCCCTCCGGCATCGCGTTCGCTTCGGCAGCGGAACGGTCGCCCCAGTGTGGGCCTGTTTGACCCCCTCCCCTTGAAGGGAACTCGGCACGGGCGCGCTTGAGGCTTGACCCCTCCGTCAGCGGCTCCGCCGCTGCCACCTCCCCCTCAGGAGGAGGAATCCGAGGGAGGAATCTGGGGGGAGGATGGGCTGGTCAGATTGTCGGCTGCTCGGAGATGATCGTTCCGCGGGATCGGGCGTGTTCGAGCCAGGGCGGGCCGTGGATCGGTGGCCTCAGGAGTCTGTGCCGCTGGGGCGGGGAGTTCGGGTCGATGGTGAAGCCTCGACCGTGGATGACGATGTGGTGGTGGAACCAGCACACCGTGGTCAGGTTCTCTGGATCGGTACGGCCACCATCAGCCCAGCGGGTGATGTGATGGACCTGGAGCCGGTAGCGGCTGGTACAGCCCGCGATCGTGCACGCCGCACCATCACGAGCCAAGACGAATCGTCGCAGGCGGGGTGGGATGATGCGGCTACGACGACCCATGTTGAGTGGGATACCGTCCGAAGTGCTGGCCGTGACCTCGATCACACCGTCGCACAGGATCGCCTCGACCGCAGCCCGTCCGACCCGCGGACCCGCTTCGACCGTCACACCGGCCTCACCATTCGACGGTGCCGCCTCAGTCGCATCCACGAACACGGTCAACAGCGGTTTTGCCGTTTCGATCGTGGCGCCGTCGCCACCGGACAGGGCGTCGAGACTGATAGCCCACAGCGCATCAGCATTGCGTGCTGCACGTGACACCGTGCCCGGTTCCGCTGGGAAGGTGTCGGCTTTGGCCTCGAGGGCTTGGACTACGACCTGGCCCGCAAGGCCGGGGAGGCGACCGTTGAGCTGCCACACGGATTCGTCAATGTTCGGTTGGACGACAAGATACCGATCGTTGAACGCACATTCCTCATCAACCCGGGTCATACGACGCCGTTTCGCCGCCAGACTGCGAATACCTGCGATGTCGTAGCCGGCCACGTCGTTCAGCAGGTCGAGGTTGTCGTCTCGCCCCGCGAACCGTCCTACGGCTACGGCCCGATCAAACCCGATATCACCCGCTGCGATCGCATCCTCAACGTCGGGGAGCTCTTCAAGACGATGGGCTGTAGCAACAAGGTCTCGCGCTGTCTCTGGGGCTACGTCGAGCTGACCCGCGACCCACTCGACCATGGATCGGCATCCCTCAGCGGTCGATATCTGACGCCGATCGAGTTCTCGCACTACGGCCATCTGTTCACCACGGGCACAGGCAACGATCGCTTCGCGATCGAGGAGTTGCTGCCTGAGCGCATCGCTGGTGAGACTCGTCGTATCCATACAAGCAACGTATCAGGAGCCAATGACAGAAAAGGGGGCGTGAAGACGAGAAATCCCGAGATCTCTCGAGGGGAACCAAGAGCCAAGACCCAGGACACAACCCGGTGCTCCCGCGGCGGGTTAGGCGCCTTCGAGGTAGCCCTCTAGTTTCCTCGCGCGGGCTGGTTGTCTCAGCTTCGCTAAGGCCTTGGTCTCGATCTGGCGGATGCGCTCTCGGGTGACGTTGAAGTAGTCGCCAACCTGTTCGAGGGTGCGGACCTTGCCGTCGGCGAGGCCGAACCGCATGACGAGCACTTCACGTTCGCGATCGTTCAGCGCCTCGAGGGCAAGGCTCAGGTAGCTCTGAAGCAGGTGGAAGGCGGCGGCTTCGACCGGGATCTCGGCTTCGGTGTCCTCCACGAAATCACCGAGCGTCGAATCGTCCTCCTCACCGAGCGGCGTCTCGAGCGACACGGGATCCTGCGCGATACGCCGCAGTTCGGTGACCTTGTCGGGCTCGAGCTCCAACTCTTCGGCGATCTCCTCGATCGTCGGGTCCCGCCCCAGCTCCTGCATGAGGGTGCGCTGGGTCCTTGCGAGCTTGTTGATGGTCTCAACCATGTGGACCGGCACTCGAATGGTGCGGGCTTGATCGGCAAGCGCACGAGTCACGGCCTGCCGAATCCACCACGTGGCGTACGTCGAGAACTTGAATCCCTTCCGGTAGTCGAACTTCTCGACGGCTCGGATGAGTCCAAGGTTGCCTTCCTGGATGAGGTCGAGCAGCACCAATCCGCGCCCGATGTATTTCTTGGCAATCGACACAACGAGCCGGAGGTTCGCTTCGACGAGCCGTTTGCGCGCCTTGTCGCCGTTCCGAATGGTCCGTTCAAGAATGACCCGCTCGGCCGCGGCCAGGGCCTCATTTTCCGCTAGCTGCTCTTCTGCCCGAGCGCCGGCCTCGGCCTGCATGGCGAGTTCGACCTCCTGTTGCGGCGTGAGCAGCGGGAACCGGCCGATCTCCTGCAGGTACATCCGCACGGGGTCGGAAACGTGGACGAGTTCGTCATTCGAGAGATTGGTCGCGGCGAGACTATCCAACGAGTCCTCGCGGATCGGGATCCGCTCCTCACGCAACGCAAGGAAGACGGCGTCGAACGACTCATCCGGTGCGCCGACTTCCTCCAGTTCCTGCTGCACCTCGGTCATGACGAGAAAGCCGCGTTGGCGACCTCTTGCCGCCAACTCCTCGAACACGATTCTGACGATCTCGTTCATTCCCTGCTCCGCAATTCCCTGCGTTCGTTCTGTAACGCTATCAGGCGTTCGAACCGTTCTGAATACCCCTGGGCATCGGATTCGGCATCGATGGCAGCCAGTTCGGTCTGTACTTCTTCGATTCGGCGCTCTACCGCCTCCTGCTTGAGCCGTTTCAAGACATCGTCCGCATCCGGAAGCGGGCGCTGCTGCATCGCCAGCATGCGCAACAGGGCGGCCTCGGGCTGGTCGTCCGACCCTATCTCAGCGCCGAGATCGGGTACCACACCCGGTTCGAGCGGATCGACCAGCCCGTCGATCACCTCAAACGCCGCACGGTATGAGGGCTCGGAGAACAGGTCGGCCGCGATATCGAGTCTTCGAACGGCCGGGTCGTTGGCGAGCAGGAGGCGCAGAACCTCGCGTTCTGTGCGCTGCGGGCCCGTCAGCTGCCGCTCATCCATGGGCGGCGCCGCAACACTCGGTCGGACAGAACTGCGGAGCGCCAATTCGACCGTCGGGACGTCAACACCGGTGCGGCGCGACACCAGCACGGCGTATTCGTGGCGCACAACGGGGTCCGGGTGAAGCGCGATCAGCGCAGCCGCTGCCCGGACCGCCCGACCGCGAGACTCGGGTTCATCGAGATTGAAACCTGCGAGTTCGCGGTCGATTCGGAACTGCAGGAGTGGTGCCGAATCCTCGATCGCCGCCTTCAAGTCACCGAAGTCACCTCCGGAGACGAGGTCTGCCGGGTCGCGCCCCTCGGGCAGCACTGCGACCCGAAGATCGAGATCGCCGGGGACCGAACGTTCGAAGCCCCGCTCCGCAGCCCCGGCGCCGGCCTCGTCCGCGTCGAAGGCGAGCACAACCCGTTTTGAGAACCTCCGGAGAAGATCGAGGTGCTCCTCCCCCAGCGCCGTACCACACGTCGCGACCGCAACCGGCATCTCCGCGAGGTGGAATGCGATGACGTCGGTGTAGCCCTCGACCACCACCGATTCGTCGGATCGCACGATCTGCGACTTGGACCAGTTCAGGCCATAGAGCAAACGCGACTTGTGGTAGATCGGCGTCTCGGGTGAATTGAGGTACTTCGGACCGTCGCCGTCGAGCAGACGCGCGCCAAACCCGACAGCATCACCCCGGACGTCGTAGATCGGGAACATGAGCCGGTTCCGGAAGCGATCAACGAGGCCGCCCCTTCGCGACCGCGACGCCAGCCCGGCGCCGGTCATCGCCTCGTCCTTCACGCCTGCGTCGCTCAGGTGTGTCACGAGCGTATCCCACGCCTCGGGCGAATAGCCGAGGTGGAAGCGGTCAACAACATCGGCGTCGTAGCCGCGGCTCCGCAGATATCCCCTTGCATGACCGGCGTCGTCGCTCCTCTTGAGGCGTTCGTTGTAGAACACCACGGATCGGTCGACGGCATCGATGAGCCGTTCGCGGCGATCCCGGTGTTTCGCCGCATCGGGGTCGATGGTGAGCGCAACACCCGCCCGCCGGGCGAGCAGCTCGAGCGCATCGGAAAAGCCAATACCCTGGGTCTCCTGAACCCAGCCGAACACGTCGCCGCTCTTGCCGCACCCAAAACAGTGGAAGAGGCCACGAGCGGGGTCGATCGAGAGGGATGGGGTCTTCTCAGAATGGAACGGGCAGACCGCCATGACGGAACGGCCCGAGCGTCTTATGCGGGTCACCTCGGAGGCGAGCTCCACGAGGTCGGTACGTTCACGCACCCGGTCGATGTCTTCGCGCGAATAGGCCATCAGGAGTCAGCGTAGAAGGAACCGATGGCGAACACGCCGGCGACGGCCGTCAGGTCAGCTCGCCTCTTCGCGAGCCACACCCGCCATCATCAAGCCGACTTCCTCACGAGTCGCCGTTGCGGGATCAACGATCCCCATGATCTTCCCCTCGTACATGACCGCGATCCGGTCCGAGAGGCCGAACACCTCGTCGAGGTCTTCGGAAATCATCAACACGGCGGTCATCTGCGTGCGATGTTCGAGCAGCTTCTGCTGGATGAACTCGGCGTCTGTCAGTTTGTTTCGCTTGTCGATGAGCCGTCGGTGGATGTACTCAGCAGCGCCGATATCGACCCCTCGGGTGGGTTGCGACGCTACAAGGACGACAGGAGACGACGAGAGCTCACGCGCCATGATGAGCTTCTGAATGTTGCCGCCGGACAGGCTGCCGCACGACGTCTCGATCGAAGGTGTGCGCACGTCGAACGACTCGACGAGTTCGTTCGAGTGATCCTTGATCGCTGTGAAGTCAAACAGGCCGCGCTTGAGGTAGTCCGAGCTTGCGTAGTCAATCAGGAGCAGGTTCTCCCACACCGTGAAGGCGCCGATCGCGCCCTCTCGCATGCGCTCTTCCGGCACATACGCAAGGCCCGCCTGACGAACCTTGATCGGCGCAGCGCCCGTCACGTCAGTGCCGTCGACTTCGATCGTGCCTCTCTCGAGCTTCCGCAGGCCGGCAATCGTCTCAGCCATCTCTCGCTGCCCGTTTCCGGAGACACCCGCGATGCCCAGGATTTCTCCCTTTTGCACTTCGAGGCTGAGATCGTCCACGGCCACCAGTCCCCGGTCGCCCATCACCGTGAGGTTGCGGATCTCGAGCCCCACTTCGCCGGGATCGGCCGGTAGTTTGTCGGGACTCAACTTCACTTGCCTTCCGACCATCATGTTGGCCAGGCTCTCGCGCGTTGCGCCTTGGACCGGTACCTCGCCGGTGACGGCGCCGTGGCGCAGCACCGTGATGCGGTCACTGAGCGCGAGCACCTCGTGCAGCTTGTGCGAGATGAAGATCAGACCACGGCCGTCCGCCGTGAGCTGCCGCAGGGTCGTGAAGAGCTGGTCGACCTCCTGTGGCGTGAGGACGGCCGTCGGCTCATCGAGGATGAGCAGGTTGGCTTCGCGGTAGAGCGCCTTGATGATCTCGACACGCTGCCGCTCTCCAACCGAGAGCTGCCACACCAACGCGCCCGGGTCGATCTCGAGACCGTATTGATCGGCAAGTTCGTTGATCCGCTTCGACACAACGTCGAGGTCGGTGATGAACCCGCGACTCGACGGCAGGCCGAGTGCGACGTTCTCGGCCACCGTCAACGTTGGAACCAGCATGAAGTGCTGGTGAATCATTCCGATTCCGTATTCGATCGCCACGTTTGGACTGTCGATCTCAACGAGTTCGCCTTCGACCCGGATCGTTCCCGAATCGGGTAGATACAGGCCGTAGAGGATCTTCATGAGCGTGCTCTTGCCCGCGCCGTTCTCGCCGAGCAGCGTGTGAACTTCGCCCGCGTAGAGGTCGAAGTCGACGTCATCATTGGCGAGGACACCCGGGAATCGTTTCGTGATTCCCCGCATCTCAAGCATCGGACTGTCCGTCACACGCTGCCTCTCGTCATGTGGTCGGGGGATCGATTGATCCCCCGACCAGCCGTCGTCTTACCCTTGGTCCTTGAAGGTCTGGATTGCGTCTTCGGCGATGTCCTTGACATCGTCCGGCAGATCGAAGTCCTCGTTGTACTCGATCACAAGGCCGTCGTTGGCAAATGTGATCACGTACAACTCGCCGCCCAGGGTCCCGTCCTGCACCTTGCTGATCATGTCCTCGAGCATGTGCTCCCAGTGGTACACCTGCGAGGCGACCACGATCTCCGGAGCAAGGCTCGTCTGATTCGACTGGGTGCCGAACCACAGGACACCCTCGGTCTTCGCAACCCCGACCGCGCCGACGGTCATCTGCGCCGTACCAGACAGCACATCAGCACCGGCACCGATCAACGACTGCGCCGCTTCGGAAGCCAGCGCAACATCACTGAACGAGTCGATGTAGTTGATATTGACGGTCGCGCTTCCGTTCTGCGACAGCACGCCGGCTTCGAAGCCGTCCACGTAGAGCTTCGCGTCGCCGACCTCGATCGGACCGACGACACCCACGTTGGCCGTCTGTGAAAGGGCCGCAGCCATCTTCCCCATGACCGTTCCGCCCTGGTCCGATGCCGCCTCATACGAGAAGACATTCGGAAGGCCGAACGTGTCAGCGGCCGTGCCCCACGCGAACGAGACCTCTGGGAAATCGGGGGCGATCTCCTGGAGCGACCCGCCGTACTGTGAGCCGTGTGCGATTACGAGGTCGAAGCCGTCGGACGCGTAGTCGCGGATCGCAACGGCAGCGTCTTCGACGACGAACGTGCCGTCGGTCACCGAGATCTCAGCACCTTCGATGGAATTCGCCGCATCAACCATCGACTGAGTGAACGCGAGATCGTTGGACGCCGACGGTGCGACGACCGCGATCCTGAATCCCTCTGCCGAATCGTCACTGCTGCAGGCTGCCGCAATGAGAGCGAACGCCGCCATCAGAACGATGAGTGTGATAGTTCTTCTCTTCAAGTCTTCCTCCTTGTTCCCGGGTCGCGCACGACCCCTTACTT
>CBFDAN010000053.1:0-9491 GCA_965602815.1 uncultured bacterium | reverse complement strand
GAACCTGATCTAGGCTGCTGCGGGTTCGGGCGGATACATGGTCCTTGGGCGAACCGCGAGGCAAGCAGGTGTTGTCTGGCACTCCGAGGATCTCCAAACCTGGCACGAGACCTCGCTTGAGAATGAAGGCTACGGGTCCTCGATCTGGGGATGGGTCGGTCCGGTCGGCGTTGCTGTGGGGGAGGAGGTCGTCATCGCCATGTTCGACGATGGATGGATCGGCACACGCGGGAGATAGCGGCGACTATCGGCAGCCGGAAACGGTCGACCGAGGCCGGCGATGGTGACGGTGGTTTCCGGTTCGTGCCGATCATCGGCGGGTTCTCGTGGTCCGTGGCAACAAGGGGCCCAGCGATCGGCTGGGCGAGGGCTTCAGGTTCTCTTGAGGTCGATGGAGGACACTGATCGGAGAAACGTAGCAACGACAGGAGACGACATGAGACGCCTGTTGGTTCTCTTGACCGCAGTGGTGACGTTGACTACGAGTTGCTCTTCATCAACGGCGGACACGACCACTGCGACCACGGCTCCGACCACCACCGTGTCCGTTCTGTTGCGGGGAGAGGGTCCGTTCGACGTGACTACGACGGTTGTGTCGCATGAAACCACCCGGGACATCTTGGTGTGGCAACCGGATGTCGAGGGCTGGTGGCCAGTGGTGTACCTGGTCTCTGCAGAAGGCAGAGGTCAGGACTTGGTTGAGACAGCCGTCGGGCTGGCGAGCAACGGAGTCGTCGTGTTTGCGCCCGACTACCGATTCGGCGATTCGCAACTCGCCCAGGAGCAAGACCTCGAGTGCGGCTACCGCTTCGTCAGAAGCATTGCCCACGAATACGGGGGCGACCTCGACCAGCCGGTAACGTTCGTCGGAGACTCGTACGGCGCGTCGATGGCGCTTTTTGGAGGACTTTCGGAAGCGGCCTACGGCCCCGGCGGCAGCTACGACGTGTGCTTCACAGGGGAACCGCGAGCCGACGTGATCGTTGCCATCGCGGGCTGCTACTACGAGTACGAGGATGAGAAGTTCGCGGAGCCCCTCGTGGAGGTGTTCGTCGATAGCACCGACGAGAAGAACCTGGATGCCGATCTGGTCTTGGTGGTTGGAGAGGACGACCCAACCTGCCAGTCATGGCAATCCGAAGATGCAGCCGAAGCTCTGCAAGGTGCCAGATACGATGCCAGAGCCGTTGTCGTGCCCGGCGGGAACCACGCCAACGTGGTCTTCTGGGGCCTCAACGATGGCGAGTGGGTGACCGCACCGAACGACCCGGTCGGCGAGGAAGTCGTCCAGATCATCCTCGACGCAATCGAAACTGCACAACCGTAGAGAACAGCCCGAACCCCCGACCTCGGATACGACCTCGCAACCTGATCCAATGGCACGGCAACTTCACATCAGTCGCTTCTATGGGGGTGTCCCGCTGGTGGTGTATGTGTGGCCGAGGCGGCTGGTCTATTGGTGGTCGCCGTTGGAGAGTGGTTGGTAGGTCCATCCGTGTTGGTGGCGGATGCAGTGGTCGTGGCGGCAGAGCGGGCCAAGGTTTGCTTCGGTGGTCGGTCCTCCGTCGGCGTAGCGCACCCGGTGGTCGAGGTCGCTGCCGATGGCAAGCATGCGGCAGCCGGGGAAGACGCAGGTCGGGTTGCGTGCTTCGACGGTACGGCGTTGTGACGCTGTGGGGCGGCGCCGTGTGGTGTCGGTGACGACGGGTAGGCCGGTGTCGGGGGTGGTGACGGTGTAGCGCCATTCGGCTTGTGTCTCTCGCTCTGCAACACGACGGGCGATGTCGGCGATGACGGGTCCGTAGCCGGCAAGGTCGCTGGGGTGGTTGTTGAGTTCGGTGAGGGTGTCGAGATCGACGCGGATGTCGACGACGCTACGGGTGGCTGCGTTGTGTTTCGTGCCGCACAGCAAGTCGAGGTAGACATCGGCTCGGAGTTGGTCGATGGTCCGATCCTCACACCTTCCACGGAGGGATCGGGCGATCTGGTCGACACGTCGTGCTGCGGCCATCACCCGGTCGGGTGGGAGGTCCATGCCGAGGTAGTTCGCCGTCCCGGTGTCATTTGGCTCGACAACAACTCTGCGATCTTCGACGGCGGCATCGAAGCGGCGGGTGGCCTCGTCGGGTTCGGATTCGATACACAGGCGGCGGAGCCGTGCGCGCAGCTGGCCGGTCGTGTAGCCGGCGGCGTCGCCGGCGACCTGTTCGACGACGCGCCGTGCAGCGGCGTCGTCGAGGTGTGCGGTGCCGTCGAGCAGGACCCGTGCCCGGCGCAGATCGAGGACACCCGCCGCGAGCATGTCGTGAACTTGGGGGAGTCTCGTTTGGAGTTCGAGGGCGATCCCGACTTCGGTGTCGGCACAACGGCGGGTGAGATGCAACGCTGCGCGGACCTCGGCTGCCGCGGCTTCAGCCGCGTTCCACCGTTTCGTGTCGTCGTCGTCCAATACGTCGACGACGGCAGCCATATCCGCATACATCGATGCCGTGTAGTGCGACACCAGCCGCTGGTGGGCGCGCAGCACCACGATACGGTTGTAACCGGAGATCCGGCTGACGTCGATCGATGAGAGGAACGCAGCCAGGATCGGCCCGGGCTCCATTGCATCGAGGCCCGACGGGATCCCCTCATCGTGGTCGCTTCTCGCGTCGTGCAGATCCAACATGGAGACAACGTATCACCCACCCATGACACAAAACGGGGTCCAGTACCGGCAAATGAGAATCAGCCTGAACCAGGGCAAAAAGACCAGCCTCGCCCGGTCCATCTGGCCGTCGATCTCTGACGTGTGAGGTCTTCTACCGGAAGCTCTTCCCCGACTCGGAGTGGGCACGAAGGATTGCGGCCGGCTCGAACCGCGCACCGTGGCGTTCCGCGAGGGCATCGAGAGTGGCGACGACATCGACGGCGCCAACCTGGTCAACCCACCAGAACGGCCCACCGCGGAACGGCGGGAATCCGAGCCCCATCACCGCACCCATGTCGCCGTCGAGTGCCGACTGGAGCACGCCTTCTTCGAGGCAACGTGCTGCCTCGTTGACCATGGCGAGGGCGATACGTTCCTGGATCTCCGCCTCGGGGATCACACGGCGCGGACCGATGCCGAGCGCCTGATAGACCGTCTCGTCCACACCGCCTCGTTTGCCCTTGTCGTCGTACTGGTAGAACCCGCGGCCGTTCTTGCGCCCCATACGCTCGTCGCCGACCAAGTTGCCGGCCATTGTGGGACCAGCCATTCGCTCACCGAACGCATCGAGCATGACCTGTGAGATGTGTGCACCCACGTCGATGCCGACCTCATCGCTCAGCAACACGGGACCCACGGGGAAGCCCCACGCGGTCATCGCATCGTCGATGGCCTCGATCGAGGCCCCATCTTCGAGGAGATGGAACGCTTCGTTCATGTAGGGCACCAGGATTCGTGTGGTGTAGAAGCCCGGACCGTCTTTCACCACGATCACCGTCTTGCCCTGTCGCTTACCGACTTCCACGGCCGTAACTGTCGCCCAATCTGCCGTGTCCTCAGTGACGATCACCTCGAGCAACGGCATCCGCTCGACCGGTGAGAAGTAGTGCATGCCCAGCACCGCTTCGGGGCGGGCAGCATTGGCGGCGATCCCGCTGATCGGCAGCGATGACGTGTTCGAGGCGAACACGGTCCCTTCCGTGGTGATCGCCTCAACCTCGGCAAGGAGTGCTTGCTTCAATTCCAGGCTCTCGAATACGGCCTCGATCACGAGACCTGCGTTCTGGAAACCGCTCCAGTCGGTAGTGCCCGTGATCTTGTTCATGGCCCGCTCGGCTTCGAACGGGCGAAGTCGGCGACGCTTCACCTCGCGTGCCATGTTCTTCGAGACATGTGCCAGCGCCCGCTGGATACCGGCGTCTTCGACCTCCTTGATGCGCACCGTCTTGCCGGCTTTGAGAACAGACACCGATGCGATGCCGGCCCCCATCAGCCCACCACCGACGACTCCGATCTTGGAGACGTTCTTCGGTTCGGCGTTGCCGGAGATCCCGGTTGTGTACTTCATCATCTGCGAGGCGAAGAAGATGCCGCGGAGCGCCTTCGATTCGGGTGACGTGACCAGCTCGCCGAAGAAGACCGCCTCGGCTTCGTAGCCGGCTTCGGGTCCGTCATCAATCCCGATCTTGACCGCCTCCAGCGCACGTTTCGGCGCCGGATACAGGCCCTTCGTCTTGGAGAGCATGGCTTCCTCAGCCCTCCGGAAGAGCATGCGCCGGCCGACCGGGTTCTGTTCGAGGGCGAGTTCCTGGAGGTGTGTGGGGGCCAGGAATCCCTTGACGGATGATCCGTCGGACTCGCCGAGATGATCGAGCTCCTCAACAGCCCGCAGCTTCGCGATGTCGTAGAGGGACTCTGCCGGCACGATCTCGTCAACCAATCCGATCTTGCGAGCCTTGTAGGAACGCACCGATCGACCGGTGAGGATCATGTCGAGCGCAGCAGCGATACCGATGAGCCGGGGGAGGCGCTGCGTCCCACCGCCCGCCGGGAGCACGCCGAGCTGGACCTCGGGCTGGCCGAGCTGCGTCTTCTTGCCATCGGATGCGATCCGCATCGACCCTGTGAGGGCGAACTCGAGACCGCCGCCAAGACACGCTCCGTCGATGGCCATCACGACGGGTTTGGCATGGACGGTGTGAAGGGCCCCGATGCGGGCAAACAGAACGTGCAGCTCGCGGATTGCTTCGGCCGCCTCGTCCGGATCTGTGAGCGTCTCGAAGAACCGGATATCGGCACCGGCGAGGAAGTTCCCCTTCTTGGCGGAACCGAATACCACTGCCTTGATGGAGGGGTCGGTCTCGATGCGATCGATCACTGCGGCGAAGTCGTCGAAGATCGCTGGGCCGATCGTGTTCATCGGCTCGCCGGCACGGTCGAGGAGGACGACTGCGACGCCGTCCTCGGCGTCGAACGTGAAATGCGTGAGTTCCATGGTGTCCTCCCTACCGCTCGAGCACGACGGCTGCACCGAGCCCGCCTGCCGCACATTGTGTGACAAGGGCCGTGCCCCCGTCTCGTCTGGCTAGTTCGTTGGCCATCGTGGTGATCTGTCGTGCGCCGGTCGCGCCGAACGGGTGCCCGATGCTGAGAGACCCCCCGTACAGGTTGAACTTGTCGTCGGGGATCTCGCCGATCGCCTCGTCCCTCCCGAGCCAGCGCTGTGCCCACTCGGCGGACGCAAACGCCTGCGTGTTCGACAGGATCTGTGCAGCAAACGCCTCATGCATGTCGACGACGTCGATGTCGTTGAGGGTCAATCCGGCCTTGTCGAGGGCGATCGGCGTGGCGAACGACGGCCCCATGAGCAGTTGCCAGTTCGGATCGAGTGCTGCGAACGCCCACGATCGGATGAAGGCTCGCGGTGTGAAGCCGAGCCGTTTCGCCGATTTCTCCTCCATGAGTATCACGGCCGAGGCACCGTCGGTCAGCGGTGACGAGCTACCGGCGGTGATCGTTCCGTACTTGCGATCGAAGACCGGCCTGAGCGTCGCGAGTTTCTCGAGGCTCGAGTCGGAGCGAGGGATGTTGTCTCTGGTCACTGTGGTTCGATAGTCCGGCCCGACCGGGAACGCCATCACCTCATCATCGAACACGCCGTTCTCCCAGGCCTCGACTGCCTTCTGATGGGAGCGCAACGCGTACTCATCCTGCGCTTCGCGCGTGATGCCGTTCTCCTTCGCCATCATCTCGGCAGAATCACCCATCGTCAGTGCGGTGGAGCGTTCAGCGATTGCAGGCGGGTGTGGCGCGAGATCCTTTGGGCGGAGTGCGGAGAATGCTCGGATCTTGCTGCCGATGTCCTTCGCAGCGTTGGCGTCCATGAGAATGTCGACGAAACCATCCGAGTAGAGGATCGGCGGTTTGGACATGGCCTCGGCTCCGCCGGCAACCACGATGTCGGCATCCCCAAGCAGAATCGACTGGGCACCTGAAACGACTGCCTGGGTCGATGTCGCGCAAGCCCTGCTCACTGAGAAGGCATCGACGCTGTCCGGCATGTCGCCGGCGAGAACGACCTCTCGCGCGATGTTCGGGGCTCCGACGTCCGGGATGACGGCACCGTAGACGACCTGGTCGATCTGGTCCCCGGCCACCCCGGATCGCTGAAGCAGTTCACCCACAACACCTGATGCAAGGTCGAGGGCGGACAGATCCTTGAAGTCGGTGCCCGATTTCACGAACGGCGTGCGAAGGCCGTCGACGATCGCGACTCGTCGGCCGTAGACAACACCCGGGCGATTCGCGGTCATGGGGACTCCTTCACGTTGGTGGCATCCACATTCTCGCGCACGGTTCGCGGTTGGGGGGCGGGGCAGGAGGCGGGAACGATGAAGGCCGCTCCGTTGGGGGAGCGGCCTTCATGCTGAGACGATTGTGGCGGAGGACTAGAAGTCCATCGCGTCCTCTCGGAGCCCGAACGCCGGGTGGCGGAGCTTCGACAGGGCGAGCTTCTCGATTGACCGGACCCGGGTGGGGCCGAGGCCGAGGTTGCCGCCGATCTCTTCGTGCGTACGGGGGAGTCCATCTTCGAACCCGACCCGCATGGAGAGGATGTAGGCCTCGCGCTCGGGAAGGCGGTTGATCGCGTCCCGCAGGGCCTCGATCGCACTGGCCTTCTCCGTCTCACGAACCGGGTCTTCTTCGTCGTGGTGGGAGACGAAGTCTCCGAGCACCGCGCCGTCTTCACCAACCGGCGCCTCGAGCGATACCGAGTCGTTGACGAGCTGTGCCTCGACGACGGCGTCGAAGGTCAAACCGGACTCCTCGGAGAGCTCCTCGGGAGTCGGCTCACGCCCAAGCTCGGAGAGCAGGCGGTTCCTTGTGCTGTTGAGCGTCACCAGCGTGTCATGCAGCGAGTTCGGGAGACGAACTGTGCGCGACTTTTCGGCCACGGCACGCTGCATGGACTGGCGGATCCACCACGTCGCATACGTCGAGAACTTGAAACCCTTGCGCCAGTCGAACTTTTCGACCGCACGGATGAGGCCGAGGTTGCCCTCCTGGATGAGGTCGATGAACTCAATGCCGTACTGGCTGCGGTAGCGCTTGGCTTGGCTCACGACAAGGCGGAGGTTCGCCTGGGTGAAGCGCTCGCGGGCGTCGCGTCCCTTGCGGGCGGCACGCTGCAGGCGCACCTTTTCGGCGCCTCGCACCGAGACTGCGGCGAGTTGTTCCTCAGCCGCGGTGCCAGTTTCGATCGCCTGAGCGAGTTCGACTTCTTCGTCTGCGGTGAGCAGCTCGTGATATGAAATCTCTTGGAGGTAGCGAGTCAGGCTATCGCCCATTTCGAGTGGTTGACCCACCCATCGCATCTTTTCTGCCGTCTTCATGTTTGTGAAATCCTTCACCTGTAGGTTCGCGTCTCAGCGCTGTCCGTATTGGAGATTCGGCCCAATCGGCTCCAGCGTCCCCATTTAGACGCTCAACCTCGGAAATTGGTTCCCGGTCGGTAGGCCTTTGTGCACGGAACAACACTCTCAACAACGGAGGGGTTCCACGAGCCGACCAGCTCGTTCGAGGGCCCAATATCGCACACTTTGGCCAAGACATCAAGTGTTGATCGCGATTTCTGTCCCGATCCCCGGTCGTACACTCACAACATGTCCGAATTCGACACCCTGGCCGATCTCGTCGAGGTGACCGAGAAACTCATCCCGTTCAATCGAATTCTCGGCGTGCGCGACTGCCGCATCGACGACGACGGCGTAGCCAGGATCCGAGTCGATCAACGTGAAGACCTCGTCGGGAACTTCGCCCGTGGGTTCCTCCACGGCGGCGTAGTCGCTGCCACACTCGACGTCGCCGGCGGGATCGCGCCGATGATGGCGGTGGTTGGACGCACTCCGCCTACGACCCGGGAAGAAGCAGGACGTATCTTCTCCAACATCAGCACGATCGACATGCGCATCGACTACCTCCGGCCCGGCGTCGGCGAGTGGTTCGACGCGTCCGCCACGGTCCTGCGCAGCGGTTCCCGGGTGGTCGTCACGCGGATGGAGTTCCACAACGACGAGGGCACGCTGGTCGCGGTCGGCACCGGCACGTACATGGTCGGGTGATCCGTCGCTCGGTCTAATCGTCAGTGTCGCATGACGATCCGACCCGACCTGACGACCATTACGGGGTCGAGCAAGGTCTCGAGGTGCTCGCGAGGGTCATCTCGAACGAACACGACATCGGCCGTAGCTCCGGGGGCGAAGTCGCGCACAACGCCGAGGTAGTCGTACGCGGCACGGGTGACGGCGTGGACCGCAGCAGCTTTGGATAGTCCGGATTCGTGAAGGCGGATCGCCTCGAGCGCGACCTTCCCGTGCGGCACCGCGAGGTCGGTCCCGGCGAGCACGGTCACGCCGAGTTGTTCTGCCTCGGGCAGAAGCTCTCGTACGTTCTGGATACCATGCGCCAGAAGCTTTCCGCCTGAACTGTCGGCCCCGAGGAATCCGATGATGGATTCGACACCCAGGATCGTCGGGACCCATGCAGCGTTGCGAGCAGCGAGCACCGGGAGGTCGTTGGCAGACAGGAACAAGCCGTGCTCGATCGAGTCGACGCCGACATCAACAGCCGGTCGGATGCCCTCTGGTGCCATCGTGTGGACGGCGACCCTTCTGTCTGCAGCATGCGCAACGTCGACGGCCTTCCGGAGCGCCGTCACGCCGTAGTTGGCTCGAGGGCCGAGGCCCTTGCGAGGCCAGTCGCCGATGATCTTCACCCACGACGCAGATCCGGCGGCTGCCGCCCGGACGGCTTCCGCGAGGCCGTCCTCATCAGTTTCGTATCCGTAGCCGGGGTAGTAGCCACCGGGTGAGGCAAAGATTCGGCCCGCCATCTGCATCTCAGGTCGGGTGGTCGCTGGAGTGCCCAGGATCTCGAGCGAGACATCACTCGACGACCCCTTGTCGGCGATCAGAAGGACACCGCCTTCCACCTGCATCCAGACGTTCTTGATGCAGTTCGATCGGATGTCGTCGTCGGTGATCGATCCCCCCTGGCCGAGGTTCTCCATCGCGACGTGGGCATGGCAGTCGGCGAGGCCAGGGAGCGCATAGAGGGGCTCGGTGGGGACCTCCGCGTCGATCGGCCCGGCGTCGAGATCTGCGAACTGATCTCCTTCGACGACGAGCGGGATCGGGTCTCGTCCCGGCTCCCTGACGGTGATCAGTGTCCGCATTGGGGACAGCGTATCGGCTGGACCGGTCGCTCGGTGACCCTCAGTCGATCGCGTGGGTGGCGGCCACCATGCCGTACCAGGAGAGGCTGTCCTTCGGAATACGCTCGCCGGTCTCGTGATCGACCCAGATCAGGCCGAAGCGCTGGCTGTACCCGAGCGTCCACTCGAAGTTGTCGAGGATCGACCAGACAAAGTAGCCGGTCACGGGGACACCCTGATCGATCGCATCGGCGACGGCGTTCAAGTGCGACCACAGGAAATCGATCCGCCGCCGATCGTGGATGCGGC
>CBFDAN010000052.1:0-9596 GCA_965602815.1 uncultured bacterium | reverse complement strand
CCGTTGAACCCGCCGTCCGGCTGTACGTTCCACACCCGATGCCCGATTGCGGTGGAGGGGATCTGTGATGTCACAGCGCCGGAGCTTCGCCCCGTCAACGGCGAGAGCCACGAGGCATCGTGCCATCTCCGGACCGGTGACCATCAAGACCTCAACCGCCCCCTCCTCGCCGCGAAGTAGCCCGCCGGAGACAAGAGACCCGAGACAAGAGACCCGAGACAACGAACCCTTTTCGCTCTTTCCTCTTTCCTCTTTCCTCTTTCCTCTTTGCTCCCTCGCCCTAGCGCCCTCGAACCACACCCGGTACGCTCAGGTTGGAGGAGCCATGAGCGGAGACTTGATCAGTCTCGATTGTGCGGTTCCGATCTGGGATCGCTTCTACCTGGCACGCCCGCTCGTCATTGTTGGCACGACCGAGCCGGACGGCGAATTTGATCTCGCCCCTAAACACATGGCCGGACCGGTGTCGTGGGAGAACCTCTACGGATTCGTCTGCTGTGAGACGCACGCCACGTATCGCAATGCGGTGAGGACCGGAGTGTTCACCGTCTCGTATCCCACGCCGGACCAGGTTGTCACTGCAAGCCTCGCAGCAGCGCCCCGCTCGCCCGATGACTCAAAACCCAGCCTCAAGGCGGTTCCGACAGAACCCGCGAAGGTCGTCGAAGGTGTGCTGATCTCGGGAGCACGGATCCACCTCGAATGTGAAATGGAACGCACCGTCGAAGACTTGGGGCCCAACACACTCGTCATCGGTCGCATCGTCGCCGCAGCCGTCGATGAAGCAGCCGTCCGACTCCTGGATCGAGAGGACTGGCACACGATCTCGGAAGCGCCGATTCTGGTGTACCTACAACCCAACCGTTTCGCCACCATCAACGAGAGCCGGAGCTTCCCGTTCTACGCGGGATGGTCGAGATAGGCCATGCGGACCGTCCCAACGCCTGAGGAGATTCTCGACCATGTCAGAGCTCGCGAGGACGAACTCCTCGACCTGTGCGGCGAACTGGTGGCCATCGAGAGCCCCTCGCCCGATGCGGCCGCGACGAGGCGGGTCCTGGATCGCCTGACCTCCGAACTCGATGAACTTGGCTACCGGTACCGCATGTCGGAGCCCGCGAAATCAGGCGGTTTCCTGTTTGCCCGACCGGCAAGTCGACGGCGGCACAGGCCGACCCAGCTGCTGCTTGGACATGTCGATACGGTTTGGCCGCTCGGCACACTCGAGTCGCGCCCATGGAATGTGGAGGACGGTGTCGCCCGCGGCCCCGGTGTGTTCGATATGAAGGCTGGCATCGTCCAGATCCTCTTCGCTCTGAGGGCCGTGCGAGATCTCGATCTCGACCCCCCAGCAACGCCGCTGATGCTCATCAACAGCGACGAGGAAATCGGCAGCCGGGAGAGCACATTGGCGATCGACCGGCTGAGCAGGGTCGTATCGCGAGCGTTCGTCTGCGAACCGGGCCTTGGTTCGTCCGGCGCTATCAAGACGGCACGAAAGGGCCTCGCAAAGTACACAGTCACGGTTGACGGACGCGCAGCGCATGCCGGCCTCGATCCCGAAGCCGGTGCGAGTGCGATTCTTGAACTCTCGTCCGTAATCCAGCGACTCTTCGACCTCACCGATCGCGAGCGAGACGTCACCGTCAACGTCGGAACGATTGAGGGGGGCATTCAGGCGAACGTCGTCGCGCCGTGGAGTCAGGCGGTTGTTGACGCGCGCGTCCTCACCCCGGAGGATGCAACGAGCCTCGACGCGGCGATTCGCTCCCTAGAGCCGGTGACGCCGGGGACCACGATCACGGTCACTGGAGGCTTCGGTCGACCGCCGATGGCCCGGACCGAGCGCAATGCAGCCTTGTTCGAACAGGCCTGCCGGATCGGATCGAGCCTGGGAATGGACCTCCAGGAAGTCACCGCGGGCGGTGGCTCGGATGGCAATACGACCAGCCAGCACACGGCGACGCTCGACGGACTCGGGATCATCGGCGACGGCGCCCATGCTCCGAGCGAGCGAATCGATCTGCGGAGCCTCGCTCCTCGGACCGCCCTGCTCGCGGCGCTGTTGATGGAGCCGATCGCCAGAGGTGAGGAGGCCGAAACATGATCAAGTACTTCTTCTCATCGCTCACGCGAATCTCAGACCTGGCCGAAGAGGCGTTCACGGTCACACCCTGGGAGCCCAACGATTGGGACACCGGCGACTACGTAGTCGGCGAGGTGGTCGGCCGGGCAGGTGAGCTATCTCGGGTCGAGTTGCGCAGCGGGCGCATGATCGAGGTGGTTGAGGGGGACCTCGTCGTCGGGGCTTGGGGCACGCGCCGGGCGACACTCGAGGCCGTTGGCGACTGGCGTGACATCACCGGGGACGGCACATTCCATGCCTTGACCTCGGCAGGGCTCTTCGGACGGGTCACGTCGCTGGCGCCACTCATGCCACCGATCATGCGGCTCCGCTACGTGGGCCACGTGACGCGGGACGGCGGCAAGGTAACCATGGACGACTTTGTGCCGCCAATCCCCGATGTTGTGTATGACGTGCCAACGCTCCTCATTATCGGAACGTCGATGTCTGCGGGGAAGACCACGGCGGCCAAGCGGATCATTCGCCATCTCAAGGGACTCGGGCTCCACATCGCCGGCACCAAGCTCACCGGGGCCGGGCGCTACCGCGATGTTCTCGCCATGTGGGACGCTGGAGCGGACGACATCTACGACTTCGTTGATGTCGGGCTGCCGTCAACGATCGTCGACCCGGAGGAGTACCGCCCGCGCCTGCGCCAACTCCTCTCCCTGATCGCGGCGCGCCGACCCGACATCGTCATCGCCGAGGCGGGTGCGTCCCCGCTCGAGCCGTACAACGGGGAGGTCGCGCTCGAGGAACTCGGGGACCATGTTCGCTGCACTGTGCTCTGCGCATCTGATCCCTACGCCGTTGCCGGGGTCATCGAAGGTTTCGGATATGAACCCGATGTCGTCGCCGGAATCGCCACGAATACGACGGCATCGGTCGAGCTCGTCCGCAGGCTGACCGGCCATGAGGGTTTCTCGTTCATGATCGCCGAAGAGTCGGACGACGCCTTCGCAGTCATTCGAACCCTCTTCGGCGTCTAATCCCCGTATCCAGGGTTCTCCACGTTCTACTTGGCGTCTCCAGCCCGCGGAATGGAGCGAGCCGAAGCAGGTGAGACGAGCACAGAGTGGATGCGTCGACGACGGGGCCACTAGCGTTGCGTCATGGTCGATTTCTATCTCGGCGGGCCGGTTGATGCAGCGACCGGCAAACGAACCCCAGGACAGACAACCCACTATGAGGCATCCGACCTCACGACCCACGGCGTCATCGTCGGGATGACGGGATCCGGCAAGACGGGGCTGGGAATCATCTTCCTCGAGGAGGCCCTTCGCTCGGGCATCCCGACGCTGATTCTCGACCCGAAGGGGGACATGACGAACTTGCTCCTCACCTTTCCCCATCTCGCTCCCGCCGACTTTGAACCGTGGATCGACCCGGCGGCGGCGCAGGACTCATCCGTTGCGGAGGTTGCAGCCGATACGGCGCAACTGTGGGCCAACGGCCTCGAAAGTTGGGATCTAGGCGAAGCCGACATCGGCGCACTGCGTGACCGTGCCGGTTTCACGATCTACACGCCCGGCTCGACGGCGGGTGTGCCGCTCAACGTCATCGGATCGCTGGACGCACCTGAAGGGTCCTTTGATGATCGCGCCGAAGCCCTGCGAGATGAGATCCAGGGCTTCACCGCAGGACTCCTCGGGATGGTCGGAATCGATGCTGATCCGATCTCGTCTCGTGAGAACGTGCTCATCGCGAACCTCATCGAGCATGCGTGGAGAAACGGCCAGTCCCTCGGAATGGACACGTTGCTTGGGTGGATCCAGCGGCCGCCGATCCGCAAACTTGGTGTCTTTGACATCGAGGCCTTCTTCCCGGCCGACGATCGACTCGACTTAGCGATGAAGCTCAACGGTCTCCTCGCTTCGCCCGGCTTCGGCACGTGGATGGACGGCGCGGCGTTGGACATACCGAGCCTGTTGTGGGCTGCCGACGGCACTCCGCAGGCAGCCGTGGTGTATCTCGCCCATCTCTCCGACGAGGAACGCCAGTTCGTCGTCACCCTGATCCTGTCGAAGTTGATCACCTGGATGCGGGCGCAGCCGGGAAGCGGTGATCTGCGGGCGCTGGCATACATGGACGAGGTTTTCGGGTTTGTGCCGCCAACGGCAAACCCTCCGGCGAAGCGCCCGATCCTGACCTTGCTGAAACAGGCCCGTGCGTTCGGTGTCGGCCTGCTTCTGTCCACCCAGAATCCCGTCGATCTCGACTACAAGGCCATGTCGAACGCCGGAACCTGGTGTATCGGACGGCTTCAAACGGAGCGAGACAAGGCGCGCATTCTCGAGGCACTGACTTCGGTCTCCGGCGATGTTGATGTCGCAAGCCTCGACAGCCAGATCTCCGGACTCGCCAAGCGGTCATTCCTGCTGCACAACACACGCGACCGCGAGCCCCAGTTGTTCACCACTCGATGGGCGATGTCGTATCTGCGCGGTCCGCTCACCCCGAGCCAGATCACCAGCCTGACCCCGGATCGACCGACACCTGCGAAAGCGGTTGCTTCGGTGGGCGCACCAGTGGTATCAACGACGCCGGCCGTTGGCGACTCGACGGTCGTCATCATGCCGCCGGTCGCCGAGGGTGTCTCCGTCTTCTATCTCGACCCGGCCGCGGAATGGTCGGAAGTGGTGGGCGCCGTGGCTGTTCCGACGCACTACGAAGCGGGCGCCGCGGTTCGCATCGTCGCTCGCTACGACGACACACGCGCCGGCGTCGACCACGCCGTCGAGTGGGAAGCAGTGGTGTTCCCGCTCACGGACAACGGTGGCGACCCGGTCGAGGTCGATCACGATCCGCGTGACTTCGTCGAGGAGGCTGGTGCCCCCGTCTCATACGAGCTCCCGGCGGTGCGGATTGACACCAAGACATTCTGGTCTTCGCTCTCGTCCGCCATGAAGGAGCGGATGTACCGCGAAGGCAAGGTGACCATCTTCAAGAACGCGACGTTGAGGATGTACTCCCGCGTCGGCGAGTCACGTGAGGAGTTCGCAATTCGATGCGACAAGGCTGCAGAGAACGCGGCCGATGAGGCAACGGCGAAACTGAAGGGCAAGTACGAGAAGCAGCTCAGGCGTATCCAGCTCGCCATCGACAAGTACGGAGCTCAGGCGGATGCGGCTGCCCAGGATGCACGGTCGGGAGATATCGATCTGGTCACCGGGACCGTGTTCGACATGCTCACCGGACGGAGTCGCTCTCGCAGCATCTCGTCGGCGACGAAGGCCAGACGAGCTGCCCAGCGCAAGGTTGATTCGGCCACGGACCGGGTCGAGGCGAAGGTCGCTGAGTACGAGGTACTCCAGGAAGAGTTCCAGGACGAGGTGGCAGATCTCGTCGCCGCGTGGGACGAGAAGGCGCTGGACGTCGAAGAGGTCGCGATCGGTCTCGAGAAGAACGACATCACAGTCTCGGACACCGTGCTCGTCTGGATTCCACAAGCCTGATTCCGCGTACCCAGGGTACGCCGACTAGTTCTTGCGGAGAGCCCAGAGGACATCCCGAATGTCGACAATCCCGAGCAGCTCTTCGCCAATCGTCACCGGGAGATGTCGATATCCCGTCTCCAGCAGCCAGTCCGCCGCCTCAGCAACGCTCACCTCGGGCGGCACCGTGTCGGGAGAGTCGGTCATCCACGTCGTCACCTGATCCTCCAGGCGCGCACCCTCAGACACGGCACGAACGACGTCTCGGTCGGTCAGGATTCCGACAACTCGACGGCCGTCGACCACCGCGAGAGCACCGATAGACCGGGAGATCAGCACTTGGGCGGCGTCCCCGAGGGTCGTCTCAGGACCGACAACGTCCGATGCCCCGCTTACCAGCGCCTCGACCCGCAACGCGACTCCCTTCGGTTGCTCTGGAAGTCAGGCTAGCCATCTCGACACTGTCGATGTCGGCCGATCCTCGCCGATGTCGTTAGACGAGATCCTGCTCGCGGATTCCGAAGCTCGGATGCCGCAGTCTGCAGAGGGCAAGCTTTTCGAGCTGACGGATTCGCTCACGCGTGAGATTGAACTCGTCGCCGATCTCTTCGAGCGTGCGCGGTACGCCGTCGTAGAAGCCGTAGCGGAGCGCCAGTATGCGACCTTCGCGCTCGGGAAGCCGCTCGATCGACTTGCGGAGACTGTTGGCAATGTCCATCTCTTCGGTCACCCGGACCGGATCGACGGCCTCTTCATCTTCGATGAAGTCTCCAAGCTGCGCACCATCCTCGCCGATCGGCTGCTCCAGCGAAACCGTGTCCGCGACGCTCAGCGCCAGTTCGACCTTCGTGACGTCGACGCCTGCCTCTTCAGCAATCTCTTCCGGTTGCGGGTCGCGGCCAAGTTCGGCTTTGAGGCTCGCCTGAGCGGCTCGTACCGCCGCCAGTGTGTCGTGCAAGTGGACCGGTATGCGGACAGTACGAGACTTGTCGGCAATGGCCCTCGTGATCGCCTGGCGGATCCACCACGTCGCGTAGGTCGAGAACTTGAAACCCTTACGCCAGTCGAACTTCTCCACTGCGCGAATGAGCCCGAGGTTCCCTTCCTGGATGAGATCGAGGAAGTCGATCCCTGAGGTGTTCGCGTATCGGCGAGCGTTGGCAACGACCAGGCGGAGATTGGCCGTCAGGAACGCGTCCTTCGCCTCCTGCCCGCGCCGAGCCTGCCGGCGCAGAGCAATCTGCTCAGCACGTCCCTGGTGCTCGCCCGCATCGAGCCGATCCTGGGCGGTCTGCCCGGCTTCGATCTTCTGAGCGTAGTCGACCTCTTTTTCGGCGGTCAGGAGTTCATACTCACCAATGGCCGTCAGGTACTGGCTGACCAGGTCCGTGGTCAACCGACCTCGTTCATCGGTCAGCTTGCTACGGTCCCGGTCTCGGCGTGTACGCGTCAGCGTGTCGCGATCGACCCGCTCCTTCGCCTCTTCGCGTTCTCTCGCCGCGCGATTCAGGACGGTCTTGCTCGGATTCGAGCCGTTTGTCATCGAGTGATCCTCCACCAACGTCAAGCACTCCACCCGCTTCCCTGCTCCATGGGTGCCACAAAGCAGGAAGCAACTCAATATCACACATCCCGACCGATTTGTGAACCCCGAATGTTCCGGGTACCGGAAAACACCGGACGGTATGTCAAGTCGCTGTTCTGAGGGTACGGAGCATCTGCTCCTAGCGCGACATCACGGATTCAACCGCTCACATTGCCGACGAAGGACGTCAATTCGCGGCCTCGAACTCTCGATCTCTCCGTCCTCAAGCAGTGCGCAGCGGCGCATCCATTCGACCGGTGGCAGGCCCCGCCGATCGCGAGAGTGGGACTGGGTGAGGCGACGCCAAGGGGCAGCATCGAACACTTCGGTGTCCGCGAAACTGTCAAATAGTGAGAAATCTTCCAAGAACTCCCCCGGCGCAACCTCGAGCCAGTCGCCCGAGAACTCACCAAGAAGGGCGTCGAATAGGTCGGGAGCCACCTCGGCACACTGGTCCGCTGCCTGCTGCCAAGCTGCAGAATCAAACCCACCGTCAACCAAAGACTCGGGCACGATGACCGTGAACCCTCCACCCGGTCCAGCCTTGATGCGCGGCACGTCCGCGCCGTTTTCGACGAGGAGTTTGACCACCGATAAATCACGGGAGGCGGCCGCGCCGTTTTCGACGAGGCACGCCGTGTAGATATCAAGGTCTTGGATCAACATCGGCGCCTCCGCTCGGTCTTCGGCAGCCACCACAACGGCGAGAGCGATTGCGATGACCGGTGCGAGCGCGAGAGCAACCAGCACGGCCGGAACCACCCAGTCCGCAGAACCCGATCGCTGGTCGTTCATGGCGCCTCCTTGCCATCGCCCGGCACGACCGCCGATCAGCCTGCCGACCACCAATCCCTAGGCTACGCCGCCGACGCCGGAAGATCTTCGTCCACCTGCGCGGCGGCGGGAACGGAGGATCGATCCGAAATGCTTGGCTTCTCCAAGCCCGTCCGTATCCTCTTCGTCAATGCCGACATCGACCCACCTCCCCCTTTGTGTGTATTGCGGAACCGCCAGACCGGCGGACGAGTCAAGGTGCCCACAATGCGGCCGACCTTGGATCGACGTTCGCGTCGGATCTGCTGGCACAGCTCAGAGCCAGACTCGCATCCCCGTCATGGTTGGTGCGACGTCAGAAACCGCCGACACCGCGTTGGGCGGCACCGCTACAGGTGATGCCCCTGTGGACACTGCGTCGTCACCGCCAACCCCCACGACGACGGCGGACACCGACGTAGTCCCGCCACCACCCGACGCCGTCACCGAGGAAACCCGCGCGATCGATCCGAGCCAGCGATTTGTCTGGCTGATTCCGGCTCTGGTCGCTGCAGCGGCTGTCATCGTGATCGGTCTTTTTGGATTCGGCTTCTTCGACGACGACACCGAGCCCGCAGCGGCCCCCGCTCCCCTGCCAACGTCGGCCCCAACTACTGCCGCCGAGACAACTACCACCGAGGCAGCCACCACAACGGCAGCCCCGAGCACCACAACGACGTCAACCACCATCCCTGCGCTGGCTTCAATCCCGGCTGTCGGTGACGCCCTCTCGATGTCGTCACTCACCTTGAAGGCAGGCGGGATCGGCCCGCTGGTCATCGGGGATGCTGCGGCGGACACCATTGGGCGTCTAGTGGCCAGCCTCGGCCGACCCGAGGAAGTCGGGGTCGCCGATGAGTCATTGGGCCTGTGCCCCGGTCAGGAAGGTCGATTCGTTCGCTGGGCAGGTCTCACGGCCATCGTTTCAGGCACGCTCGACGACGGTGCGTTCGCCGGCTATCGATATGAGGATCAGGCAGTTCCGACGATGCACCTCGACTTGGCCACGCCTTCAGGAGTCCGAATCGGTGATTCGGTTTCGACGCTCAACGAGGTATACGCCGCCTACAAGATCGACTACGTATCCGAGAGCGGCTCCGATCTGTTCCGGTTGTCCGACGCCGACGGACTCCTGTTGTGGGGACCGGTCTCGTCGATCGAGGACTCCGGACGTGTTGAGGGTATCTACTCCCCCGATTCGTGCTCTTCGTGAGGCCGGTAGCCGTTCCTCAAAAGTAGGATTACGGTGTGCGCATCCGACGACGGGGGCTTTGAGTGAATTCCGCAGACACACCATGGTGGCGTCGCGTGTTTTCGCCCGCGAACGTGATGTCCGTCGCGGCAGGCGTTCTTGTCTTCGTGCTCGGCCTTCTTGCCTGGAGCACCAACCGTGGGGTGTTCGCGGCGGCCGTAACGGCAGGCATCGTTACGGGTGTTGTGTGGCTCATCTGGTGGTCCGTTGCTGGCCCGTCCGACCTCCACACACAGCTCATACGGGCACAAATCCCCTCATAATAATAAGAATCGACAACAGTTAATGACGGCATGGGGCCGACATGGCTGATCATCAATGATTGATGAGGTTTTCACGGTTTTCGAACCGGAAAATTTTTGACAAGGAAAGTGGTTTACGGATATA
>CBFDAN010000051.1:0-9631 GCA_965602815.1 uncultured bacterium | reverse complement strand
ACGGTGAGCGGACCAGCCCACGAGCCGCGTCCGACCTCATCGAGTCCCGCAATAACCTTGTCGCCCTCGCCCCAGTAGTGGCGCTCGACGTCGAGGCCTGGAGGTTTGGTACGAATGCTGGAGCGCGTGCGACGTGGACTCACGAGGCGAGGATAACCGCGACAAGCCGCCGATCCGGTCAGTTGCTTCTCAGATCGGTTGGATAGTCGGCATACCGTGCGATATGCGCCTCCTGCCGGCGCAGCACCCGTCGCCACAGACTTGTTGGGACGGGATCGAAGACGTCATCCCTTGTTCCTTCGACCGGGAACCATGAGCCGACCGCGAGTTCCATGTCGAGCTGACCCCCACCCCAACCGGAGTATCCGGCGAAGATCCTGGCCTCCTGGACCTCGCCGATTTCGATGGGATCGAGGGAGACATCGACGAGACCGACGCCCCCCAGTATCGGTCGCCACATCTCGGTGGCGTCGGCCGTCGGTCGGTAGCTCACGCCGATTGCAGTCTCCTGCTGAACCGGCCCACCCTCGAAGATCCGAAGAGGCGGGGCAAGGTACTCGCCCCAGGCGGGGAGATGATCGGCCACCTCGAAGTCGAGCGGCCGATCAAGCACAACACCGACAGCCCCGTCTGTGTCGTACTCAAGCAGCAGGACCACCGTGCGATGGAAGTTGGGGTCGACGAGCGCAGGCGACGCCACCAGGAGCATGCCGGGGCGAAGGTCACTCATAGACGTAGGTTGGCGGGTGCCCGAGGCCTGCGCGATCGCAGGTCAGGTACGCGACGACTTCGTGTCAGGAACCAGAGCGCCACCCGAGAGGATCGAAATGTGGCCATCATCCCATCGAACCTCAACTGTCGAACCGTGTACATCCAAGACCACACCCCGACGGGGCTCTCGCCCGACCGTCTTCGTGAGGGTCTTCACTCGCTGACCTTTGTGCACGCTCATACCAAACGACCTCCGTGAGCTCTTGGGGCGATCCTACGCGCAACGTCGACAACCTGCGAGGGTCCTTTGCCTCTCTCTTGGTTGCGGCCGGTGCCGCGTGCGTGCGCTATCGTCGAGGCCAGGAGGTGCTCATGAAGCTCTGGACCAATGACTTCTCCGACGGTGACCCGATCCCCGGCGATTTCGCCTTCTGTATTCCCGACGCCGCGACTCACGCGGTCTTCGCGCCGAATCGGAATCCCCACCTGGCGTGGTCGGAGGTCCCGGACGGCGCGAGGAGCTTCGCCATCATCGTCCACGACCGCGATGTTCCGACCCGACCGGACGATGTGAATCAGGAAGGACGCGAGGTCCCGCCCGATCTGCCGCGGGCCGACTTCTTCCACTGGCTTCTCGTCGACCTCTCTCCAGACGTACGGGAGATCGAGGCCGGTTCACTTTCTGATGGAGTTGTACCACACGGCAAGGACGTCGCCGGCGCACCCCGCGGGAGTCGGCAGGGCCTCAACGACTACACGGGGTGGTTCGGAGGCGACCCGGAGATGAGCGGCGACTACTTCGGCTACGACGGCCCGTGCCCGCCCTGGAACGACAGCCTCGTGCACCACTACGAGTTCACCATCTACGCCCTCGGTGTCGACAGGCTCGACCTTCCGCTCCGGTTCACAGGACAGGAAGCGCGCGACGCGATTGCCGGCCACGTTCTGGCGTCGGCCTCGTTCACCGGCACCTACACGTTGAACCAGCGCCTGCTCTAGACCGCTTGTCGCCCGACTCGGGTGATCGTGGTGTAGGTTCGGCCGTATGGACGTGCGTCTTGCTCGATACGAGGATCTCGAGGCGGTCGAAGAAGTCGCGTACTGGGCCTGTTCCGAGGCGATCGGGGAGATGGTTCCGGACGGCGTGGTCGCTTCCGAGATCAGCCGGCGTTTCCGAAAGGCCATCCTGTCCGAACACCTGCTTTCGCAGCGTCTGCTCATCGGTATCAGTTCCGGAGGCCGTATCGAGCTCGTTGCCTTGGTTGCTGACGAACCGGATCACACGGCACTGACGACCGTTGTTGCTCCGACACACCCGTCGGAGACCCCAGACGGGCTGCCCCTTGTGGACATGCTCCGTTCCATGGGCCGGCTCGGCCCTCTCTCGTCGAGTGTGGCGCTCGGCAACACTCCCCACGAGCGGTTTCACGAGGCGGCCGGGTTCGCCCCCGGTGAGGTGATCGTCGACCACATCGAGGGATATGACATATTCCGCCGCGAGTGGTGGCTCGAACCCGCGCTTTCTGCCGCCGGTTAGTCTCCTCATCATGGACTTCCAAGCGCTCCCCAAGGCCGTGCTGCATGATCACCTCGATGGGGGTCTGCGCGTCGCAACCATCCTCGAACTCGCCGACGAGTACGGCTACACGGAACTCCCGGCCGACGACACGGACGACCTCGCGGAGTGGTTCCATCAGGGTCGCTCGGGTTCGCTCGAACGGTATCTCGAGGCGTTTGAGTACACCGTTGCGGTGATGTCCAGCGAGTCCGCGATCCAGAGGGTGGCCTACGAAGCGGGGATCGACCTCGCAGCAGACGGGGTCGTCTACGCCGAGATTCGCTTCGGCCCGAGCCTGCACATGATCCACGGCCTGCGCCGAGAAGCAGTCATCGAAGCTGTACTCGACGGTCTCGCGGCGGCACAACGCGAGACCGGCATTGTGCTGTACGGCATCGCCGCGGCCCTTCGACACGAGACGGATTCAGAGGAAGTAGTACGGGCGGCGATCCCCTACCTCGATCGCGGACTAGTCGCGTTCGATCTCGCCGGTCCGGAAGCAGGATTCCCCGCCGACGATCACATCGCAGCCTGCCGACTCGCACGCGACGCCGGGCTCGGCCTGACCATTCACGCCGGTGAGGCTGACACGGCGGACTCCATCTGGCGGGCGGTTGCTCGGTGTGGAGCGGCCCGGGTCGGTCATGGCGTCCGGATTGCCGACGAAACGGACTTCGACGGGCGGACGATCACCGAGGTTGCGCCGTTGGCCAGGCGGATCCGCGACCAACGCGTCCCCTTGGAGGTCGCGATCACCTCCAATCTGAACACCTCGGCATTCCCGTCGGCGGCGGAACACCCATTCGGTGCGCTCTACCGCGGCGGTTTCAACGTGTCGATCAACACCGACAACCGACTCATGAGCGGTATCACGCTCACCGACGAGTACGAACTTGCCGCCTCGACGTTCGATCTGGGACCGGCCGATCTGTCGGCTATCACGACTGCCGCTCTCGAGGCCGGATTCGGCGACTGGCCGACGCGGAGCCGCCTCATTGGCGAGGTTGTGCGTCCGGCCTACGTCAGAGCCGAATCCAACCAGGCTCCGACGTCAGCGAGCACCTGAGCCTGCTCCGGCTCGTTGTGCATCTCGTGGCGGAGCCCCGGGTAGACCTTTCGTTCGACTGAGGCCACGGATGCGAGCGGTGCGGAAGCCGACGGTAGATTGAGCGTGTCGTCCGCACCGTGGATCACAAGCGTCGGTGTGGTGATCGATGTGATCAACTCGAGGCCTCGGTCCTGCGCAAGAAAGAACGTCTGCAGTGCCATTCCGGCCGTCGTCTTGGTGTACACGAGCGGATCGGCGAAGTAGGCATCGCCGACGGTTTCGTCGCGGGACAGCTGCTCGCCGGCGAATGGATTCGGCAACGCGACCTTCGGTGCAACGCGTCCGAGTACCTGAATCGCCATCCGCATCGCCGTAGGTATCTCGGGAGCGACGGGGGGAGCCGACAAGACGGCGGCGTCCGGGTGTGGTCGGTCCTCGCCGAGATAGTACGCCGAGATGAACCCTCCGAGAGAGTGCCCGTAGATGACCCACGGGAGGTCCGTCCTGACGAGACCGGATTCCACGACTTCCTGAAGATCGTCGACATAGTCGTTGAAGGAATCAACGTGCACTTTGGTGCCATCCGACTGACCGTGCCCCCGGAGATCGATTGCGGACACTGCGTATCCCCGATCGACGAAGAACCGGGCAACATGTCCGTAGCGGCCAGAATGCTCGCCCATACCGTGAACGATCAGCATCCCCCGCTCGGGGTCGCCGTCGGGTGTCCACGTTCGCGTGAACAGCTCGAGATCGTCTCTGGTTGTGAAGGTCCCGGTCGTTTCAGGCATCTTCGAGTTCTCTCGATGCGGCAAGGGCGGCCCCGACAATCCCCGCCTGGTTTCTGAGTACGGCAGGCACGATCGGCGCCCGCGTTGTGAACAAGTGCGAGTACATCTCGAACCGCTTTGAGATGCCACCACCGAACACGAACAGGTCGGGCCAGAACAGCTCCTCCATGTAGTCGAGGAGCTCGTCAACGCGCTGTGCCCACCAGTCGATCTCAAGGTCGCCTCGTTTCACAAGGCGTCCCGCCGCATAGTGTTCGGCCTTCTGTCCCTTGAAGATCAGGTGTCCGAGTTCGGTATTGGGAATGAGCTGTCCGCGATAGAGGTAGGCGCTCCCGATCCCGGTTCCGAAGGTGAGCAGAATCACCACACCCTGCTCCCCCTTCGCTGCCCCGTAGGTCACTTCGGCGAGGCCGGCCGCATCGGCATCATTGAGCACGGTGACCGGTGCTCCCAGACGCTCCGTCAGCATGTCGCAGACGTCGTGGTCGACCCATTCCGAATCGATGTTTGCCGCCGTCTCGACGACGCCGTTGATAACGACGCTCGGGACGGTTACACCGATCGGGCCCGACCAGCCGTGTGTTTTCACGATCTCAACGATCGCGTCGGCTACGGCGTCCGGTGTCGAAGGTGTCGGGGTGGGAATCCGCGTGCGCTCCCCGACGAGCATCCCCGTCGCGAGGTCGACCGGGGCTCCTTTCACACCGGAACCGCCGATGTCAACACCAAACACTTGCACGCTCATGCCTCCTCGCTGATGATCTGCTCGAGGTTCGCAGCATATCGGGTGACGTCGTCCGTGGTCATATCCGGAGCAAGTTCAATCCTGAGACCACCGGGCAGCTCGGGATACACCCCCTCCAGAACCTCGGCTCCGTCGGGGAGGCTGTCGGTGCTGGGCGTCCGCGGCAGCAAGAGAACGAGGATCGGGCATTGAGGTTTGAACGGTACGTGGACACCCGCGAACTGCCTCGCGTGCTTCGCGAGTCGGCGCACGTTCTCCAATGCGTTTGCCGCGATGATCTGCGGCTGGCTTGGAGCGACCTCCAGGGCAGTCGCACCGTCTGGCACGGACCGGAGCGCCGCCCATCTTCCGATGAGACAGACAAGCGGTGCGGAAGGCTCGCCCTCGAACGCGCCAAGGTAGTTGGGATGACCAACGACCACGGGATGCGGGTACGAGTCGGGAATCACGGTTCGTCCTCGGACGAAGGGCAGCTCCTGGGTCGACTGGATCTCGTACAACTCTCGCCGGAGGCCCGGCGCCAGCGCTCGTGAGAAACCGAATGGCCCTTGCGCTATGCCTTCGACGGCGGCAGCGATCAGCGCGGGATGAATGGGAGCTCCTCGATCTGGGCCGGTTGCCAGGCCCCGCGAATCTCGACCTCGACCGGAGCCTCGGCGTCGATCGGTGGCGAGACGTACGCGAGAGCGATGCCGTGACCCAGCGTCGGACTGAAGTTGCCGCTCGTCACTCGACCGCTGGACGAGCCGGAGCGCACCGCGCAACCGCGTCGCGGGATCGCCCGCCCAATCGTCGACAGCGCAATCATTGAACGATCGGTTCCCAAGTCTCGCTGTTCCTCGAGTGCCTCGCGCCCGATGAAGCTGTGATCCCATGCGACGACCCAACCGAGACCCGCTTCAAGCGGCGTTGTGTCTTCATCGAGGTCCTGACCCCAGAGCGGATATCCCATCTCGAGTCTCAGCGTGTCGCGGGCACCCAGACCGCACGGGAATCCCCCGGCTTGGATCAGATCCCGCATCAGATCGCCGCCGCGCTCAGAAGGCACGGCAACCTCGGCCCCCGGTTCCCCGGTGTATCCGGTTCCCGCCGCGATGAACCAAGCATCGCGGTGCTCCCCTTCGACGACCCGGAATCGACCCGGCATGACGCCAAGCACGGCCCCGACAACTGCCGGCGCATTCGGCCCCTGCACGGCCAGAAGCGCCGTCTTGCCCCGAAGCGGCTGCACGTCGGTCCTCGGCGGTGCGCTCTCGATGAAACGCCCAAGGATGTCATCGAAGTTCGTTCCGTTTGGCATCACCCAATACCGGGCGTCGCGGAGCCGCCACACGATCACGTCATCAACAACGCCGCCGCGTTCGTTGAGCGCCATGCTGTACTGAGCGCGCCGCGGATCGACTTTGCCGATGTCGTTGCACAGTTGGCTTCGCACGAGTTCAGTCGCGCCCTCCCCTTCGACGACGAAGCGCCCAAGGTGCGAGACGTCGAATATGCCGGCCCCGTCGCGTACGGCGTGATGCTCTGCGATGACGCCCTCGTACTGGACGGGCATCGTCCAGCCGCCGAAGTCCGTGAAGCGGGCGCCAAGTTCGGCGTGGAGGTCATGGAGAGGTGATTCGGCCACAATTCACTCCAGTGTTGGGGACCCGGGCAAGGCTAGCGAAGACCACCAACCCACGGTTCTCCACCACGTATGCGGCGCCGTCAGCCCGCGGTACGAGACGAGTCAGACGGCGTCGGTCTGGGCTGAGAGGTTGAGGATCTCCGGTGGACCCGGTATCCGGGTCGGCGCGTCTGGCAGCACGACATCTCTCGGCTCCTCGAGCCCGTACTTCACCAGCAGGTTGTGGAAATCTCGCTGGTAGAAGATCTTGCATCGAACGTCCGGATAAAGCTCGCGAAGGCGACGAATCTTCCGGTTCTTCTTCGTGACCAGCTTCTGATTCATTGTGGTGATCTCGATGTAGAGATCATCCTCGGGTAGATAGAAGTCCGGGCGGAACTGCTTCGCGACGGACCCCTCGGCGTCCCACTCGATCGCGAACGCTCTCGGCTCATACTCCCAGGGGACATCGTAGAAGTCCAACAAGCGCGCGAACTCCCGCTCGCTTGAATGGGCGAAATCGACGTCGTCCGCCGGCCCTGCGAGAAGATCGTCGCTCAGTGAGCCGCTGCCGTCGATGCCTCTACCTCGTGTCTGGCCGGAATCGCATGGTCCGGGAATAGCCGGTGGATTTCACCGACGAGTTCTTCCTGAACGGGCCCGACCGCAATCCCGAAGACTCCCTGGCCACCACGGAACACGTCGACCACCTCAGACGGACTATGTGCCGCGTAAATGGTCTTGCCGTCGGAGAGCAGCGTGACGTTGGACAGCGGAGCTTCCGACGCCAGTTCCTCGCGAAGAATCTCCATTGCCTTGCGGATCTTCTTCAGCGACATACCCGCGTCCAGGAGGCGCTTCACCACCTTGAGTTGGACGATGTCGGGGAAGGCGTAGAGCCGCTGGCTCCCCGAACCCGTGGCCCGTTGGAGCGACGGTGTGATGAGCCCGGTGCGGGCCCAGTAGTCGAGCTGACGATATGTGATGCCGACGAGGCTGCACACCTGCGGGGCTCGGTACCCCTCAGTGACCTGGTCCGGCCTGCTGTCCACCATCTTGTGTCTGCCTCCCGGCTCGCCCAGCTTACATCAATGTAATTCCGCCAGCTGAACTACGGCCGTGAAACTAGGACCGACCGGGTCACGTTGTCAACAACCCTTGTGGATAAGTCGACGTAACGTCAGGAGGTCGAACCGGAGTCGAAGTCCTCCGGAGTCACGTCGTCGAGGAATTCTCGGAATCGCTCGATCTCCTGCTCTTCGGAGTCGTCGTGGATCTCGACCCCGGCTTCATCGAGCAGTTCCTTCGACGCAAAGACGGGCGAACCTGCACGTGTCGCGAGGGCGATCGCGTCCGACGGTCGGGAAGAGATCGTCAACTCCTCGCCGTCACTCTCAATGACAAGATCGGCGTAGAACGTGCCCTCATCGAGCGACGTGACGTCAACTCGCTCGATGTCGGCCCCGAGAGCATCAATGAGCGACTTCATGAGATCGTGCGTCAGCGGCCGAGCCGTCTCGACACCTTCAAGCGCCAGCGCAATCGCCGTGGCCTCGGGGGTGCCTATCCAGATCGGCAGGTATCGACGACCGTCGCGCTCGCGCAACAGCAGAATGGGCGTATTGGTCGGCAGTTCGATGCGAACACCGACGACCTCCATGGGAACCCGTTCACTCATATCCTCAGCCTATCACCGGAAGGTAGTTCAGCCGGCTGGGCGGTCAACTTCCCGGAACGCGTGGCGGCGGAAAGCGTCGGGATCCGAAGTAAGGACCGAGAGGTCCATGACCGCCCAGATAGACGGGACGTTGCGATAGCGACCGTGCCAGTCCATCCCGTAGCCGAGGAGAAACTCGTCACCCACCTCGAAGCCCCGATGCTCAACTGGAACATCGACAATCCTCCGCGTTGACTTGTCCAGCAGCGCGGCCGTCGACACGCTCGACGCACCCCTCGCGAAGAGCATCTTGCGCAGCGTCGCGAGCGTCAACCCGGTGTCGACGATGTCCTCGACGATCACCACCGACCGGCCCTCGATCGGTACCGACAAGTCCATTGCAACGGAGACCCTCCCCTCGCGGCCAAACCTGGTCAGGTTCAGGAAGTCGATTTCGATAGTCAGGGGAAGATGCCGGGAGAGGTCCGTCAGAAAGGGAACCGACCCCTTCAACACCCCGACTACAACGGGATCGTCTTGGACCAAGGCATCGGTGATCTCGCGGCCGAGCTCAGCGACGCGACGCTGCAGCGTCGGCTCGTCAATGACCTCGACAAAAGGATCGTTCATCCGTCACCGCCGATGATGCTCGGAAGCGCCGTCTTGAGCCATTCGGTGATCAGCGCCGCCTTCGGAAGATCGGTCAGCGCCGACATGCGCCAGCGCCCGTCGTCGATTCTCGGCATCGCCCCGAGGCGACGCTCCTCGGATTCTGACAGCCCCAGATCATCAGCGACAACGGCACCGCCGCCCTGCTCTGAGAAGAATGGGCGAAGCCATCGATCGCGTAGTCCGTACGTGGCGTAGGCCCAATCGATGAGCTCTCGGCTATCGGTGAAGTGATCGTCCGAGCCCATCACCACCGTCACGATTCGCCGCGGCCCACGTTCAGTGATCCCAAGGAGCACCTTGTTGGCGAACGGCGTGTCTCCAGTCTTCAGACCTACGACACCGGGATAGGTCCCCAGCAGGCGGTTCGTATTGTTGACGTTCCGAACCTTTCCGGTCGGGTCGGCCGGCATCTTGATCGTCTTGATTCGCGATATCTGCTGGATCACGGGATAGTCGAGCGAGGCGAGCGTGAGGGTGACGAGATCATTCGCCGTCGAGTAGTGGTCGGCGTGGTCGAGTCCGTTGGGATTCATGAAATGAGTGTCGTCCATGCCGATCTCCGCGGCGCGGTCGTTCATCAACGGAACAAACGCGTCGACGTCTCCGCCTCCGACGTGCCAAGCCAGGGTGAGGGCCGCGTCATTACCCGAGCGCACGAGCATGGCCACGAGGAGGTCATAGACCGTCCACTCCTCCCCCGCCACAAGTCCTGCGCTCGACCCACGGGTTCCGGTCGCGAGTGATGGAACGGTGACGACATCTTCGAGGTCCGCATGATCGACAACAACCATGGCGGTCATGATCTTCGTGACCGACGCCATGGGTCGCTGTTCGTTCAGATTC
>CBFDAN010000050.1:0-9651 GCA_965602815.1 uncultured bacterium | reverse complement strand
ATCACGTGGGCTGTCTCGTCATAGATGGCCCACGACACGGCGCTCACCTCTGGCGGTGTTCCAGGCGCCAGAGGTTGGGTCGGGGCCGTGGAGAGCGGTCCAACCGGCGCGAGGAGCGCGAAGACGAGGGAGGTGGCGACTGCTGAAATCATCGTTCGAGGAGGCTCCGAAGCCTACCCCGCGTGATACTTTCTTGAAGCAAGGCTGCCGCCTGTGAACAGTCGGCAAGTGTTTCCGCCGCTTGGTGACGATTCTCGGGATTCCGATGACGAAGCAGCGGTGCCACGAGTTGCCCCAGCAGATCCGTCTGACGGTCGGCTGCAAGCCGGATCGAACGAAGATGCCGCACTTCAAGACCGTGACCGAGGAGCCGATGAGCCGCGCGAGCGATCGTCAGATCGTGATCGCGGAACACATCGGACCCGTCCGGAAGGTGCATTGGTTCAAGGATGCCGACCTCGATGAGGCCCGTGAGCTGGTGTGCGGACAGACCGGACGAGCGCATGAGTTCCGCCGGTGTCAGCGAGACGCCGGAGGTGGCAAAATAGGCCTCGGGCGGGGGCCCCGCTTCGGGAGCGACCGGTGACTGGTCGCCGTGCTCCCACGCCGCGAGTTTCGACTTGATCACCTTGAGGGGTAAATAGTGGTCGCGTTGCTCCTTGAGAACGTACTCGATTCTACGAACATCCTCCTCTGTGAAGACTCGGTATCCGGAGGCCGAACGGCTGGGCTCGACGAGCCCCTGGCTTTCCAAGAAGCGGAGTTTGGACACCGTGACATCCGAGTACCTGGGTTTGAGGAGGTTGATGACCTCCCCGATGCTGCGGGTGCGGGCGGATCGGAGCGATCGCGAACTCATCAAACGTTCCCGCGAGCGACGACGAGATGGAATTTCCCGATGATGATCTCGTCACCAGCCGAGAGCGCGAAGCCATCAACCCAGGAACCGTTGACATAGGTTCCGTTCGTGGAGCCGAGGTCGCGGACGCGCAGCGAATCGCCGTCGACGGCAAAACGGGCGTGGTGGCGCGACACCGTCACGTCTCCCAAGAAGATGTCGCAGTCTGATCCACGACCTACGAGCGTATCTCCTTCAGCCAGAACATACGTCAAGCCGGCTTGCGGGCCGGTCTCCACGATGAGCGCCCATCCGAACGCTCCGGCGACACTGCTTCCCGATGCCCCGCTGGCCGAGGCATCGCGTTCCGGTGTGAACGTGATTGTTGGATCGCGTTCTACATCCGGTGTTTGCTGTTCGTCATGTCGTGCCACCGGACCATGCTACCTCAACCCTCGACTGATCCTTGAGGGTTTCCCTCGCTCGTTCGCGTCGATATCTCGAGCACAGGCTCTGTGAGCCCCAGTCACCCGGGGCCGGCGAACGGCTCAGGTACTCCAATGGCCTGCAAAACGGCCGAGTCACACGAGTTGGGAGGTGAGAGACTTCCGTCGGCAAAGACGCCGTCGATTTCGGCAATACGCTCGTCGGGAGGACGGCGCGGTCAGTCCTCAGTGAATTCCCGATAGGCGGCGGCATCCATCAGTTCATCGAGGCTCGAGCCTTCCACGGGGTTGATCGTGACAAACCAGCCTTCGCCGAAGGGGTCGGAGTTGACGAGTTCCGGGGCATCGACGAGCGGTTCGTTGACGGCGGTGATGACTCCCGACACTGGGGCGTACACATCGTTGACTGATTTTGTCGACTCGACCTCGGCAAAGACCTCTCCGGCTAGGACGGTGCGCCCGGCATCAGGCAGATCAACATAGACGACGTCTCCGAGTGCGTCTTGGGCGTAGTCGCTGATGCCGACTGTGACGGATCCGTCTTCATCCGACCGGATCCACTCGTGATTCTCCGAGTACCGAAGCTGGTCTGGAATATGCACGAAATGCCTCCTGTCGGTCCGTCTGCACCGAGTCTACCGGCTCGATTCGGGGGTCTCGGTGTCTGTGATCGCCTTTCGCATGTCACCGAGGTAGGCGAATGCGACGATGTAGTACGAGACGAGGCCGGGCACTCCAAGTGCAACCGATCCCCACCAGACCCACCGCAGGTCGAGCCCATCCGCAAGGTAAAAGCCCGTCACGGCGAAGTACAGAAGGAATGTGGCCGTCTTCCCAAGCCAGCGAACATCGAGACGGCGAACGCCATGCATCCATCCGTACACGGCGCCAATCCCAATGACGGCTTCGCGAACGATGATCGCCCACGCAAACCATGGCGGCAGGACTCCAACGATGAGGCCGAGAACGACCGCGACCGCGACCGCGAGGCGATCAGCGATCGGATCGAGCATCTTCCCGACCTCGGACACTTGATCAAGGCGCCGGGCAAGATACCCGTCAATCCAGTCGGTCGCGCCGATGAATCCCAGGAGCGCGCCAGCCCAGGCCGTCTGCTCGATCAACACGAGCCACACGAACACCGGAATGAGCAACAGCCGCACCGCCGACACCGCATTCGGGATGGTGACGACACCGTGCACGGCTACGTCACCTGCACAACACGGAATCGCACGCGTGCGATCTCCAGATCTTCGAACGACACAACAAACGCGTAGCCTTTCGCGTCAGGGAACTGGACGTTGTGAAACGGGCTGACGATCGGAACGATGCTTGTCGCCCCCGGTGGCAGATTGGGCGGAGCGCCGACCCGGAGCTTCCCCTTCGCTTCAACTTCGAGCCCGTGCCCGTCCTCGTCGACGAGGCTGATTGCGATCTCGAGATCGCGGTGGCGCTCATCCGGTTCTATCTCGGCCACCATCGCCAGCGTCAAGTTGCGATGGACTACGGGGAGCGAGCGTGCGCTGATCGTATCGAAGCCGCCGCCGATGACATACAACTTCCCACCTTGAACCTGGGCGGCGTCGGCGAGCATTGCCGTCGTGAGTCTCACTCTTGCTCCTTCTTTCCGAGGACGTAGTTCCGGCGGCACCAGCGGACACCACTTCGTTCCGCATGATTCGGCAATCCGACGAGGTCCTGCTCGGAGCGTGTGGGTTCATCCCGAAGCGCGGTTTCGTGATGAGAGTGACTGTTTTGGGTCGCGGCCATGCCCGCACGATACCTCGCTCCATCTGGCGAACGAGCGGTCGGTTGACGAAACGATTGGGTCGCTCGAACCATGGTCGGTCGATTGATGCCATCGTACGCTGTTGGACGGGCGTCGGGACTCGGGGGGCGATTCACCCACGAGGAGCCTGATGCCGTCCCACCCCACCGAATCGATGCCGGCCGAGTCCTCCGACAACGAGCAGGTCGTTGGGGAACCCACGACGGCGGAGATATTCGAGATCGCCGAGCACCGCCGGTCGCGATACGAACGGAACAGCCGATCACTGCCCCACCTGGGTGACGACCCCGACTGGACCCCGGCGACGTTCGAACTCCCGAAGCCGATCGCAAACGACGTACCGCAGCGTTGGTACGACCGCTTTCGTCGTTGACCACGGACCGTGTCTGCCGCTGCTGCGAGTCCGCTGCACTCGGCGCCCGCGCCACCTCGCAGCCACCCGGGCAACGCCCCCCTGCCGGCGAACCTGTTCAACCGATTACACGTCGATCGATACAGCCGTGTTCGCTGAGAGGGCAAGACCTGCCGGCTCGAAGGAATTCAAGTCCGCTCCAGCGGTGTCGGCCGCGGGGAGCGAGAGGACGAACTCGGTCCATGACCCGACGCGTCGATAGATGATGTCGCCATCCATGAGGCGCGCAAGATCCCTCGCGACCGCGAGTCCGAGTCCCACCGATGCCGGTTGCGAAACTTCATGGTGGGCGCGGGCGTACGGCTCGAAGATCGACTGAGCGAGATCCTCGTCCACTCCCAACCCACTATCAGCCACGGTGACCATGACCAGCGACTCTTCGATCGCTGTGGACACACGCAGAGCATTCCCGCCATAGCGCGCCGCATTGCCGATGAGGTTGCGCAGTATCTGACGGAATCGAGTTGGATCAGCCCACGCCTTGACGTTCAGCCCGATGACATTGGCGTCTTCGAAACGGTCTGAGAAGCCGGTCTTCAGGATTCCGTCGACCGTCTCATGGATGTCGACGACGGTGGGTTCGATGACGAGTGTCCCGATATCAGCCCGAGCAGCCACAAGAAGATCGTCGATGATGTTCGCGACCTCTGTGCTTTGTTCAGCGACGATCGCTATCAGCGACCCTGCCTCATCTTCAGCAAAGTCACCGTATCGGTGGCTCAATTCGTGGGAGAGGCCAACGACGCTAGTCAGCGGTGTTCGGAGTTCGTGACCGACCGAGGCAACGAAGTCGTCTTTTGACCGAATGAGTTCCTCAAGGGTCCGCCGCGAGTCGTTCCTCTCCCAGAACGCTCCGATCATCTCGGCGACGGTCTGGAGAAGTGCGATCTCTCCCGATACCCATTCTCTCCGTTCGAGGTAGTCGGCAAACCCGATCGATCCGAGCCAGCGGTCATTCGCCATGATCGGTATGTTCAGTTCAGATTTGCATGCGTCCGGGCCGTAGATGCGACGCTCATCCTCGGGAAGCTCCGCCGGAACCACGACGACCGGAAGGCCCATCTCCAGCCGCGAGCGAAGGGTTGGCAAGTCGCCGTATGGGATTCTCGACTTTCGCACCGAGCCGGTTTCCTCGTCGAACCAGATCTCCTCGTCGACAACTTTGTGGTAGCCCTTCCGGATGAGCTAATGAGTCACCTCACCAACGAGGCCAAGCGAGGGATCGACTGTGTTCCTGTCCACGAAGACGTCGTGTGTCCCCGTTGCGGTCATCAGGTGGCGTAGCGCAACGGCCACTGCAGAATCGTCACCCGACATGAGCAGCGCTCGTGAGCATTCGGCGATCGCGGACTCGTATCGCAATCGAACCTCCTGTGACGCCACGAGGCTCTTCAATTCTCGGTCCGTACGACGCTGCTCCCAGAACACGCCGACCATCCGCGCCGCAGTAGTGAGGACTTTGATCTCGAGTTCACTGAACGTGCGCTCGTGCTGATAGTCGACGAACGCGATAGAGCCCTCCCACTGGCCGTTGACCATAATTGGCAAACACAGTTCAGAGAGGATCGCGTCCGCTTCGTACAGTTCGCGTTCCCGACCGACGAGGTCGCACGTGAATATCTGCGCCGGCCGACCGGCGCGCAGAGCGTCGGTTGAGGTCGGCATATCGCTCTGAGGAGCGCACCACCACTCCGTATGTTGCTTCTGTCCCCTTGTCGGCGGCGTGTCCGGCGTCTCCGCTTCGTGTATGACTCGAGCGCTCGGACCTTCGATCGGATCGTTGTAGTTCTCGTCGATATAGGCGTAGTCGGCGTCGGTGGCACCGAGGAGAGCAGCGAGCGCGACATCGAGGGCTTCATTGTCTCCGAATGTCTGCAGGGCCGTCGCGCACTCAGCAAGCGCGTGGTGATAGTCCAACCGCCGCCCGAGTTCGTCGCGCGCGACGCCCCGTTCCACGTAGGCTCCGATCATTTCTGCTGCGGTTCTCAGGAGATGCTGGTCGTCTCTGGCCCAAGGGCGTTCTTCGTATACATCGGTGAACCCAATGAGGCCCCACCACGCCCCATTCACCATGATTGGTAGGTCGAGTTCAGATCGAACCCCGCTCCCGTCGTACAGCTCCCGCTCCTTGCCTCGAAGCTCAGAAACGATGAGCGAGTGGCCGTCTCCCGATTCCAGCGCTTCTCTCCCGCTCATCACGCTTCACGGCACCAGATTCCACATTTCCTCGGGGTCTGGCTGTGTTGTCAGCTTCAGCGCCTCGGCAACGAGGGAGGAACACAGGCCGAGATCTGCATCTTCGACGTTCTGTTCGACGAAGACTGCGGTGGCATCGGTTGCGTCGAGCAAAGCCTGAAGTGCCTCATCGATCGGGTCGACACCAGCTCCACTCAGGAGCGCTCTCGATGCCTCGGTTATGGCGTTCTGCATGAGGATCCGATGGCGACGGCGAATCCGATCTCGATTCATGATCCGGAACATGACACGCACGAGGGCAATGATCGCCAGCGTGAACAGGAGGTCTGTGAGTATTCCCGAAGCTGCACCGTGCCAGGCCACTGGAGCCGGTCCCAGCGTTGGGTCAGCTACTACAACGGTGGCAAACATCAGGCCAGCCATGACAAGCACGAGCATCGCCGCGCCGAATCGGAGGAGCATCATCGAAGTGAGCAGCAGGTAGGCGAACGGGATTCCGAGGGCCGATTCCGGGACATCTGCGAGGCCCATGGCGAGGAAGATGACGACTGCATCAATCAGCATCGACACCAGGGGCTCTCGCCACGGCTCACGATTGCGCTTGTGGACGGCGTCGATGAGGCTGACGGTCGCCAGAAGAGAAATCAACAAGCCCTCGGGCGTGTGCCACACGACACTTTTGACGAGTCCGGCTGCCATGAACACCGCGGAGAACGCGATTCGAGCCTGCTGCCAAATTCGACCGAGTTTCTCGCGTTGCTCAGGGGGCAACGACACCCCGATCCGTTCGAAGATCCGGTGTGTGGCTCGATGGCCTGAGGTGCCCGATGACGCTTCCGAATCCACGACGGAATGAGAGGAGGTGCTCACCCGCGTTTATCGGCAGAAACCAACACGAATTAGAGTGGAATTCGTCCCACCCGTGTGGACTAGTTACGCACCATCTCTGCCCTTCCGGATTGGAGATTCCACGCGGTCAACGATTCGGCGCCGAGGCATAGTCCGGTACCGACTTTGTGAGCAGCAGCCGGAAGGCCCTCGATCACAGGTACGGTCTCTCTGTATATGGAGCTGAGGAAACACGGCACGCCGTCTTGGATCGATCGAGGGAAGCGGATCTTCCGGCACATCCGCGCCGAAACCCGCACTGACAACATCGTGCTGGTTGCCGCCGGTGTTGCGTTCTACGCCGTACTCGCCATTCTCCCGGCCCTGGTGATCGCGGTTTCCCTCTATGGGCTGTTCACCGATCTCGACGAGGCTGAACGACAGATCGAGGCGGTATTGCAGGTGATGCCCGGGTCAGCCTCGCAGATCATCGAGAACCAGATGCGCTCTGTCGCCCGAACCTCGCAGGCCAGTCTGAGCGTTGGATTCGTAGTGTCGCTGGCTGCGTTTGCCTGGACCGTATCGAACGCAACTCGAGCCATCGTGCGCGGCGTGAAGATCGCCTACGACCAGGAGGACCAGCAGTCCATCCTCGAGCGGCGGGTCGTTGCCATTGGAGCGACCGTCGTCGGCATCGTTTCGATGCTGGCCGCTCTTGCACTTGTGGCCGCCGTGCCCGTGTGGCTCCGTCGCTTTGATCCGACACACGCCATCGTGACGTTCGGAAACTTCCGATGGGTCCTCGTCGGTGCTCTGTTCGCCCTCCTGGCGGGCTTGCTCTACCGCTACGCACCGCCGGAGCGACCGTCGACTTGGCGAGAGGTTGTGCCAGGCACCGTCGCGGCGACTGTCCTCTGGACGATTGCGTCGATTGGATTCTCCATGTACGTCTCGTCGTTCGGTCAATACAACGAGACCTACGGCACGCTCGGCGCCGCCGTCGTGCTACTGCTCTGGTTCTGGTTCACGTCGATCGCCATCCTCATTGGAGCCGAACTGAACGAGGTGCTCGTCCTGGATCGGCAGATCGGGAGGGCCGATTCGGCCGTCCCCGAGGAGTGAGTCGTGATCGTTCGGCGACTACTCGGGGCACCCAAGCGCGTGATCGTCAAGCCGCCTTCTGCATTGCCGGAAGGACGGTAAACCTCGAGCGACGACTCGCTCATCGGGCTGAATCCCGTGGCCGCGAGCGGACTATGTTGCGCCACCCGCGGTGCTTGCGAGGATTCCTAGGGCGCTCGACGCAATCGATCGCCATGCTCTACTCCGGTTCGTTGCTCTCCGCCGGAAGCCGGCACGTAGAGCGGTTCGCGAAATGTCTGGTTCAAGTCTGGATATCTCCGGTCGATGCCCTTGGGGAGAGTCGAATAGGAGGGGCCTACCATGAAGGGCAAGATCAACTGCTACCTGTGCCAACGAGCCGTCGCAGAGCACCGGCGCGGCGAATTGTGCTGGCTGAACGCCTTGGCGACCGGCGCGGCGAAACCCCTCGTCTCGAGTTGGCCCCCGGCCGCCATCCGCCAATCCATGTCACCCCAGCGATTCGCGGCTGCGAACTAGCTCGTCAACGGTCTTGTGCCCGCGTTCGGGCACTTTCGGTGTGGTGCTCGCGACTCGAGACTCTGCGCTGAGCTCTCACCCGACGCAGTGAGGTGCATCTGGAGCGGAATCCCCCTCGCCCAGGGCGCACCAAACGTGGAGGTCGGAACCCGTCGTGATGGAGAAACGCGCCTTGAGCGCCCGGACGCGTCTGCGCCAGACGCTGGGCGGGCAATAGCCCGGGGAGAAGCCTGCCTACACAAGGTCTGTTGGGAGTGACGCTGCAAGGGCGGTCTCACGATCGGTGATGTGGCTCAACCCGACCAGCGCCGAGTGGGCAACTCCGGTCTCGATGTCGGCGAACCTCTCACCGTCGTAGAGATCTGGCACATGGACGACCTGGACGCCAACGCAATTCGCGGACGAATCCGGCGCGCGCAAACAGGCTCTGCGTTCATGCGGCGTCGACGGAAACGGGAATGGCCACGGGTTCAGGGACCGGGTCCAGCCCCGGGCGATCTGCCGCGAACGCGGGAACCGTGAACTCGAAACGGGATGTGGAATCTCGTCGTTCGAATGTGAGGTCACCGCCCATCATCCGTGCAAGCTCGGGCGACACGGCGAGACCAAGACCGACCGATCCGGGTTGGGTCGACTGGACATGTCCGCGCTCGTACGGCTCAAATATGGCCTGCTCCCGGTTGTCCGGGACTCCCGGGCCATCGTCGAGTACGGTGATTGCCACGAGATCTGCCCGCCTTTCGACGTCCACAGCGATGTTCTCGCCCCCGTATCTGCGAGCATTCGTGATGAGGTTTCTCACGACCTGGCGGATTCGAACAGGATCTGCCCAGACGATTTCTCGTGTGCTGCTGACGGCGATCTGGCTCGGTTGGATCGAAGCTGGGCCCGGGTCGGTCAGCTCGGTGATCGCCTGCACCACATCGACCCTCTCGGGATTGATTGCCAAAGTCCCGATGTCGGCTCTGGCCGCCACAAGCAGATCTTCGATTATGTGCGAGAGCGCCGTCGACTCACTGGCGATCATCCCGATGAACTCCTTGAGGTCGGAACGTTCGAAGATGTCGAGATTCTCTTGGAGCTCCGTCGCAAAGCCGACGACCGCAGTCAGTGGGGTCCTGAGTTCATGGCTCACAGACGCCACGAACTGGTCCTTGGACCGGACCATTTCCTCGAGTTGCTCCTTCAACTTGGTGACGGTGGCGAGCGAGCTCTCGAGGTGACCATTGTCGAGCGCCACGCTGACTTGTTTGGCTACCGTTTCGAGGAGTTGCGTGTCATCTAGGGTGAACGCATTGATGTCGCCGAGGCGATCAGCGGCAAGTACGTAGCCGTGCAACCGGTCGGTGCCGACAATTGGAACAATGACGGCGTCTTTCAGGATCGCCGGACTGCCGTCGATGGCGGACCAGCTCGGCTCGTGCAGGATCGCTGAATCGGCATCGCCGATGACGCGTTTCCACCATTCGGGCAAGTGCTCGACGAGTTCGGATGACGCCATCGTCTCGCAGAGTCCGTTCAG
>CBFDAN010000049.1:0-9655 GCA_965602815.1 uncultured bacterium | reverse complement strand
CGCCTGCAACTCATCACTCAACACGCGGATGTCGGTGAACTCGTCGGCAGTGTCGCCCATGCCGACCCAGCCAGGATTGAACGTCAGGATGTTCGACTCGAACATCCCGTAGAACAGGCCGATGACATGCGACTGGTTGGCGACAATGGTCCAGGTCTCGCCGTCGCCCGCGATCATCTCGAATCCCAACTTCGCGTAGAAGCCTCGCGATGCGGCCATGTCCTTGACAGCAAGGCTCACTGAGAATGCTCCAAGTTCCATTGTGTTCCTTTCGCTCGGCAGCAGTGTTCCAACACTAGAGGGAGGCTCGACTCGTGTGTGACGGGACGAGATGCCGTCCCGAACGCCTCGTCCCACAACCGGGGTGCTTCGGCTCTGCTGGCTTCCAAGGTTTCAGAGTTCGATTGAGTTGAGTGCCTCGTATGAAGCTCCGTCCCGGCTGAGATGACTGCAATAGAGCGTCAGCCGCGCTACTTCCATCGAGAGCGGAAACCGCGGCACCCGATCGATCAGCGCTGACACATTCATTGGGGGCCTGACCCTCGCCAGGGTGAGATGGGCGTGGAACGGCCTGTCCTCGGGTTCGAATCCTGCGAGCTGCGCGGCGACGTCGGCGATCTCGGCCATTGCGGCAAGGCGATCCGCTCCTCGATCAATCCCGAGCCAAAGAACGGTCGCTCGCGACGGCCTCGGGAACGCGCCCAGGCTGCCGAAACTCATCGTGAACGGTTCGACAGCAAGGTGTTCGTCGAGGAACTCGAGGATACGATCACGTTGGAGCGACGTCGTTGGCCCGAGGAATCGGAGCGTCAGATGCCAATTGGCTGGTGGTGTCGGCCGCCCCGGGAGGCGCATCGTCTCCTCCTCCAGAAACGCAGCGAGGCCGTGCGCAACGTCCTCCGTCAAGGGGACAGCGAGGAAAAGCCGATCGCTCAACCCGTGCCCCACTCGATGCCCTGCAGAGACAGTCGAATCAGCTGGAGTGCTGCCGTCGTAGCAAACGTCCTCACCCGCTCTCGATCACCGGGCATACGAAAGGTGCGAACCTGAGTGCTGTCCGGCGTGGCAACGGCGATGACGACGGATCCGACGGGCTTTTCCTGCGGGTCCGGCCCCGCGGATCCCGTGAGACCGACGGCCACGTCGACACCAAGAGCAGCACGCGCCCCTTCTGCCATCGCAACACCGACCGGCTCACTCACGACGCCGTGGGTCGCGATCACGCCGGCGGAAACACCGAGCCTCGATTCTTTCACGTCCGCCGCATAGGCCACGATCGACCCACGGAATGTACCGCTCGATCCAGGCACCGAAGTGATCCGTCCGGCAACCAGGCCACCGGTCGCGGACTCAGCCGTTCCGAGTGTCCAACCCCGCTCCTCCAGAATCCGGAGCACCACCACCTCGATCGTGTCACCGTCGACACCGAACACGAGTGTCCCCAGTCGATCACGAATGGTGGCTTCAACAGGTGCGATGAGTGTCGTCGCCTCGTCGTGGGTTGCCGCCTTGGCAGTGATCCGCACCTTGATCTCACCGCCCGAGGCGAGGAATGCGATCGTCGGGTTCGCAGATGCGTCGTACAGGTCGCCCAACTGTTCGGCAATCGCTGACTCCGACTCGCCCCAGGTCCGGATCAGGCGACTGGCAACCACCGATCGGTCGCCGCCACGCAGAAACGGGACGACGTCGTTTTCGAGCATGGGAATCATCTCAGCAGGTACGCCGGGCAGGGCGATCACCCATGTCTCTCCGATCTTCATGCGGATGCCCGGTGCGGTTCCCTTCGGATTCGCAATGAGCGTGGAACCCTCCGGACGTTCGGCCTGCTGGAGGTTCGACTCCGGCATCACCCGGCCGCGCAACTCCCAGCGCTCACGCAGCCGGCCGGCCTGTTCCTCATCGAAGACCAGGTCGACGCCCGCGGCTCTGGCCATGGCTTCCCTGGTGAGATCGTCTTGTGTCGGGCCGAGGCCGCCGGTGACGATGACGGCATCCGCCCTCGAACACGCCGCCGTGAGCGCCGCGACGATGCGGGTGTCGTTGTCTCCGACAACCGTCTGCTGGTAGTGCTCGAGCCCGGCGTCGGCAAGACGTTCCCCAATCCGGGTCGCGTTGGTGTTCACGATCTGACCGAGCAGGAGTTCGGTGCCGATGGCGAGAACCTCGACGATCATGCCGGCCCCTGCACGGTTGCATTGAGATCGGTGCCGTACCCGCCGACCACTTCAACGGTGAGCCAATCACCAGGAGCCCCTCGGTCGAGGAGAATCACCCCGTCGATCTCTGGTGCCTCCCGATACGAGCGCGCCACCGGTTGGCCGTCCTCGACCTGATCAACCACCACCGTCAGGCTCCGGCCGATCTGGTCGATCGAACGGCCGGTCGTGATCTCGTCTTGAAGGAACTGGAGGTGTCTCAGCCGGCTCTGTTTCTCCGCGTCCGGAATCTGCCCATCCATGGTTGCAGATTCGGTTCCCTCCTCCGGCGAGTACGGGAAGAAACCGGCCCAATCGAGACCGGCGTCGGTGAGGAAGTCCGCAAGATTGTCGACGTCATCTTCGGTCTCTCCCGGGAAGCCCACGATGAAGGAGGACCGCAGGGCAGCGTCGGGGGCGGCGGCTCGGATCTTCTCAATGAGCATCCGATGCTTCTCCCCCGAGCCGGGGCGTTTCATCGCGCGCAGCAAGTCGGCCGAAGTGTGTTGTAGGGACAGGTCGAAGTAGTTTGCCACTACGGGGTTGCCCGCCATTTCCGCAATGAGTTCGGGTCGAATCTCCCTCGGGTAGAGGTAGTACAGCCTCAGCCGCCGGAGGTCCTCCACGGTTGCGACCGAACGGATGAGATCGACGACGCCGGGACCGCCGATGTCACGGCCGTACGCCGCGAGATCCTGCGCCACAAGACCGATCTCCGCCACGCCCGCCGCCGCCAGTTCCGCGATCTCGTCACGTATGTTCTCGGCGTCGCGGGAACGCTGTTTGCCTCTGAATTGTGGAATTGCACAGAAGGTGCAGAGTTTGTCGCACCCTTCTGCCGCTTTCACATAGGCGTATGGAGTTGTCGGCGTCGGTCGCCGCGTCTCATACAAGATGTCCATGTGGGATCGACGAGCCGACCCGATCGTGATGGGTGTCCATGTCGTCAGAGCGTCGAGTCGGTCGATGAGTTCCGGGTAGCGATCAAGCCCAATGACCGCGTCGGCTTCCGGCAGCGCGTCGGATAGCTCCCGTTCGTATCGCTGGGCCATACAGCCGATCACAACAAGACTGGCATCATCCCTTTTCGCTCCTGCAAGGCCCAGGATCGTATCGACGGACTCCCGTCGTGCGGGCTCGATGAACCCGCAGGTGTTGACCATCACCACGTCGGCCACTTCCGCGGACGCTGCTTCGCCATATCCAGCAGACATCAGCATGCCGGTCACCTTGTCAGAATCGACCTGGTTCTTGGCGCAGCCGAGTGTCGTCAGCCAGACCGTGGGTGCAGCGGGTTCCATCGACAGCAAGCGTACCGTTGCAGCGAGTGATGCGGCAGCTACGACAAGGTCCGATAACTGCCGCGAAAGTAGGTCAGCGGCTCGCTGAGGTCACTGACGCTGACCTCGTCGATTGCCGCTGAGACAAGCAGCGAGTAGCCCTGTTCGACGATCGATATTCCGCTGCAAAATGCTCGGTCGGCAATGTCGTCGAGCGCAGGCCCCCAATCCGTGTCGGTCACCGCGATGCCGACAAATGGTCCCCCGGGGCTCGGGCGCCTGCCGGCGAACACCTCTGAGAGCGTGCGATGTTGTTGCGCGAGTATGTGCACCACCAGCCGGTCGGTGCGCTCGATGGAGTCGTAGACGTCGGCGGTTGGCCCAAGCAAGAAGTGGACGCTCCCGGGTTCGCCCTCAGCGAGCATGAGCGAAGATACGGTGAGTCCGGCCCGCCCGACGTCATCGCCCGCTGTGACAATTGTCACCGGCGCGACAAGACGGCCGCGAAAGCGCCGCACCGGATCTCGGTCCGCCTCAGGACGGATGAACGGATGTTCGCCCTCGTGAATCTCCCCGGTCATTGACCCTCCAATCAGCTCTGCCTCACTGTACAGGTCGGAGGCAGCCACTCATGAAGAGCCCTCGTTCTACCCGAAGGCCAGGCGGGCAGCCGCGACCAGCGCAGCAAAGACAAGCACCCATCGAATCCAGGCGGCACCTTTGAGTACGGCAAGGCGGGACCCGGCCCATGCACCCGACATCTGGCCGATCGCGAGAACCGCTCCGACCGCCAGGTCGACCTGCGAAGCCCGAGCGAAGAGGAGAATTGCGATCGGCGAATAGGCAGCAACAAGCACGACCTTGGCCGCGTTGCCATTCACCAGATTCATCCCCGCACCAAGGACGAGGCCGGCGAGGAGAAGGAATCCGACCCCAGCCTGGACGAAGCCACCGTAGAAGCCGATACCGAAGAAGATGATCGACCGCCACGGTTCGTGGAGCACGGCCTCGCGTTCCTCGAGCCAGCGTGACGGTCGCAGCATCACGGATGCGGCCACGAGTAGCAGGACGCCCGCGAACACCAGTCTCAGGACGTCGGGAGGTGTCACCGTGGAAAGCCATGCGCCGATCGCGGCTCCGAGCACAGTGGGAACAATGAGCACGCTCACGCGCCGCCACGGTACGGCCTCGCCCTTCTGATAACCGGCGATGGCCGTCAGGTTCGCGAGGAGGATCGCGATTCGGTTCGTGCCGTTCGCAGTGTTGATGCCGACCATCTCAGTGAGGATCGGAATCGTGATGGCCGAACCGCCGCCGGCGAGAGCGTTGATGAAGCCGGCAGCGGCGCCGCCCATGATCAGAACAAGCCCTTCGAGCAGGGTCACGTGGTCGGCGGGTTCGGCATGACGAGCGAGGCTACTCGTCCGAGAGTCGTCCGGATTGCCAACCGTGGACGGAGCTCAGCAGCGCAAGCCCATCGGCAGATCGCAGGTCATCGACCATCACGACCTCTTCGGTCAGCTCGCCCTCATCAATCAGGACCTGCCTGAGGATTCCCGGCAGACACCCCGAAGCGAGGGGCGGCGTGATCCAGGCTCCGCCGCAGGAGATAGCGACGTTTCGCGTCGTTGCCTCGGTCACCTCACCTCGCTCGTTGACCAACAACACTTCATCGACACCCTCATACATGTCACGGCGGTCGCGATAGGGCCGACGGGCCGTTGTCTTGTGAAATCGATAGATGCTCTTGGATGAGATGGCTTTGGTGTTGACCGAACAGGTCAGATAGGCGCGGTCGGGATGCGGCCACCACCGCGCTGGGTCCAGAGTCTCGGGATCCACAATCACGACCACGTTGCCGAAACGATCAAGCTCGATCCGAACGCGGCGGGCGCCGCTCATGCCTTCGACTCCCCGTTCGAGCGCTGAGCGAACCGCTGCCCCGTCGTAGCCGAATCCGAAGTAGGCAGCCGAACCGGCAAGACGCTCGAGATGACGATCGAGCCACCAGTACCCGTGGTCTTCCTCCCACCGTATGGACTCGTAGAGGGAGATCTCCGGTCGGCGTTGCACGAGCACTCGCGTCTTGGCTTGCGCTTCCTCGTATTCGCCCTCCGCGACTGACTCGGACGTGATCCCGGCGCCGACCCCGTATTCGCCGATACCCTCTTCGGCGTCGACGGTGAGCGTCCTAATGGCGACACTGAAGCTGGCGTCCGGCCGCCGACCGGCGGATGGTGCAATGCAGCCGACGGCTCCGGCATACAGTCCGCGGGCGCGACTCTCGAGCGTAGCAATGGTCTCCATTGCCCGGGGCTTCGGGTCACCCGTGACGGCCGCCGACGGGAAGAGCGCCCGGAAGACGTCAACGATCGAGACGTCGGGCTTGAGCCGAGCGGTCATCTCCGAAGCCAGTTGCCACACCGTCTCGAGGCGTTCCAGACCCATGAGTTCTGCAATGTGGATCGGCTCGCCGTCTGAGATGGTCACGAGTTCCTCGAGCATGCGATCGACGATCCGCTCGTGCTCCTCGAGATCCTTCTTTGAGTTCGCCAGCCGGGCTGCGTTGCTCTCATCCTCTCTCGACCAGCGCCCCCGTGGAATCGTCCCCTTCGTCGGTCGCGCGGTGACCGCCGAACCGTCGACGGCGAAGAACCGCTCGGGAGACGCACTGAGGATTCGGTACCGGCCGAGATCGATGTAGGCGCCGTGGGTGCCACGTTGCGAGATAACAAGATCGCGGTAGAACTCGTACAGATCACCACTGATCGCGGCATCAAGGGTGATGGCGTAGTTGACCTGTTTGAGTTTGTCCGCGTCGATGAGACGTCGAATGCGCTTCACGTTCGCCCCGTACTGGTCTTCGTTCATCGTCGCGATCCACGGGGAGATGGTGTACGGAGAGGCATCCATTCGGGCCTCTCCAATGAATGGGGGCACTTCGAGTCGTTCACGAAACAGACCGAACCACACGAGCGGCAGATCGGCCAGCGGATCATGTTGGTCTCGGGTTCGAATAGCGAACGCGCGGTTGAACGCCGGCGCCGCGTCATACGTGACGAACCCGACCGACCAGTAGCCCTCTCTGGCGGCGCTTTCAGCCTGCTCGAGAACGGCGACAACCTCATCGAGGCTGTACGCGGCTACCTCGCGCTCCGGATTGGAGAATTCCATCGATCGCCCGCCGGACACGCTGAATTGGTCGAGTCGTGCGCGCGTCATGAATCCCAGCGTACGCGACGAATCATGCACGTGTGCCAACTACGGCGAACGGACTGTCCTCGACGCGGCCGCCGGCTGGATTGTGCTGAGAACGGTCGGCCGCCACTAGCCGATCAGCGCCCCGAGCTCCTCTTCGGTAACGAGGACCGACCGCGCTTTTGATCCCTCTGACGGTCCAACGATGCCTCTGTTCTCGAGAATATCCATCACCCGACCGGCGCGCGCGAAGCCGATGCGCAGCTTTCGCTGGAGCATGGACGTGGATCCGAGTTGGCTTCGCACCACGAGTTCGATCGCCTGGCGAATGATCACGGGGTCTTCGCCTTCGAACTCGTCGTCGATGTCTGCGGTCTTCTCTGCGACCTCGAACACCTCGGCATCTCGGTACTTCGCGTTCTGTTGTTCGCGCACGAAATCGACCACCCGGTGGATCTCGGCTTCGGATACCCATGCTCCCTGGATTCGTTCCGGCTTCGGCTCGCGAGCGGTGACCACGAGCATGTCGCCGAGGCCAACCAGTTTCTCAGCACCACCCTGGTCGATGATGACCCGCGAGTCAGTCTGGGAGGCAACCGAGAACGCGAGACGCGATGGCACATTCGCCTTGATCACGCCGGTGATAACGTTCACCGACGGTCTCTGGGTCGCCAGGACAAGGTGGATGCCGACGGCTCGCGCCATCTGGGCGATTCGGACGATCGAATCCTCGACGATACGTCCGGCCACCATCATGAGGTCATTCAACTCGTCGACGACCACCACGATGTAGGGGAATCGATCAAACATCTCTTCCTCGAGGCCGCCGGCGTCGTACTTCTCGCGGTAGGACTCGACGTCGCGCACACCTGCGTCGGCGAGGAGATCGTATCGACGGTCCATCTCCGCGACGGCCCACTGGAGGGCGTCGGCCGCCTTCTTCGGGCTCGTGATCACGCGGGTGAGCAGATGGGGAACGTCGTTGTACTGGCCAAGTTCGACCCGCTTCGGATCGACCAGGATCAGTCGAACTTCGTCCGGCCGCGCCCGCATGAGGATCGATGTGAGGAGCGCATTGATACAGGAGGACTTGCCCGCACCGGTTGCGCCGGCAATGAGCACGTGCGGCAGTTCAGTGAGGCGCAACAGGCGTCCCCGACCGCTGACATCCTTGCCGAGAGCCACCAGCATCGGATCGCCGTCGGCGGTCGCATCGGGACCGACGAGGATGTCACCGAGGGTCACTATCTGTCGGTGGCGATTCGGCACCTCGATGCCTATGGCGCTCTTCCCCGGAATCGGGGCGAGGATTCGAACATCGGGCGATGCGAGAGCGTAGGCAATGTCGTGGGAGAGATTTGTGACGCGCGAGACCTTCACGCCGGGGGCAAGCTCAATCTCGTACCGGGTAACGGTCGGGCCGGGAACGATGCGCGTGAGTCGGGCATCAACACCGTGCTGGCTCAGCGCTTCTTGGAGTTCGGCAGCGGTCTGCTCCAGACTGCCGCGATTCGGCCCCTCGGTCATTGACGAGTCGAGCAGAGCAAGAGGCGGCAGCTCATAACCGTCAACTGAGACCGCCTGCGGCGCTATGCGCTTCGGCTTGGGATTCTTCGGTGCCTTCTTCGAGTCCTTGGTCCCCTTCTGAGGGGCGGACTTCGCCGGCTGCTGGGTCGGCTCATGGATCTCGATCGTGCCGTCTGACTGAACGATTGGTCGCTCCGGTTGATCATCGGGCCCAAATCCGATCAACGATCGGAGATTCCGTCCGAACGAGCCGAGCGTCTCCGCCAAATCACGGATGGTCGCGCGAGTCAGCACGAGCGTCCCGAGGCCGACAGCGGCAAGCAGCACGAGGAACGCACCCCAAAACCCGATCGTCCTCCGCAGCGGGAACGCCATGACAGCCCCGACGGCGCCTCCACTCTCCTGCACCTGCTCAACATTGCCGGCCAACGCGATTGAACCGGTCATCAGATGGAAGAGCCCGAGTGATGCAACGAAGACCGACGCGACGCCGGCCACGAGGCGACCGCGATCTTGCGTGAACCAAACACCCACAAACGAGATACCGATCGTCGCAAGCGCCAAGGGCAGCAAGAACGCCCACATACCGAAAAGGAATCGGAGTGTTCCGGAGAGGCCCGCACCGATCGGTCCCGAGAGGCCGAAGAAGGACAGCGCGACGAGGGCAGCAATCACGAGAAGCGCAACGCCCCACACGTCGTCGCTTTGACGTGTGAACCGTTCCCGGATCCGCTCCCGGCCCGTCCTCAGCGTACGAACGACCCTTGCCCGGATAGAGACCCGATCAGTTTTCTTCGGGGTCGCTTTGCTCCGCCCCGCAGCCCCGCGGCTCTTGGTCCGCGATGCCATCGGACCGAACGATACCGCAGAAGGCCGCTCAGGGGAACCACCTTCGGCGCGATTGTGCGCTCGAATAGCTACATCAGTGCAGTTCACTGGTTGACGGGGAAGCCAGGCCGTGCTGTGCTCCGCGACATACACGGACCCATTTCGGTGAAGACGAACCCGACACTCCGGTATCCTCTCCACAATGACGGATCCGATCTCACCACTCCGCGCTCTGCTCGGCGCAGGCGAATGGGAGGCCGCAGACCTCGAGACGCGGCGACTGTTGATCGCGCACGCCGACACCGGCGGCTACGCGGGCATCGACGCGGACGAGGCTGCGGCCGTTGAATGTGACTTCCTCCGCTCGATTGACGAGGCGTGGAGTAGCGCGTCCGCCGGTCGGTTCGGGTTCGCGGCACAGGCGCACGCCCTGACCAAGGCCCGAACTCGCCAACTCCCGCGCGCCGACACCTGGCGGGCGTTCGGGCAATCCGTCGGATGGGTCGACGGACGCGAGTGGCTTGAAGAGGACGCTCTACGGTACGCGGCCGATGCCCCGATGGGTCACCTCCCCTGGCTGCCCGGCACGAGCACCGTCGTGAACACGGGCCGCGTCTACGAAGG
>CBFDAN010000048.1:0-9725 GCA_965602815.1 uncultured bacterium | reverse complement strand
AATTCGGCGGCATCTCGAACAATCGTGACCCCTTCCCCGTATGCACCGAGCACGGCGACGAGTGGCAGTTCGTCGATGGCGGCGGCGACTGTGTCCCCCGACACTTCGACCGAACCTAGGTGGGCACCGGTAACGGACACGGTGCCGACGGGGTCACCGTGAAGCGATCCTGTGACTTCTCCGTGCACTTCCGCACCCATGGCCTCGAGAATCCCCAAGAACCCGAGGCGGCCGGGATTGAGGCTCACGTCAGGAGTGACCACCCGGGCTCCCGGAATGAGAGCGGCGCTTGTCCATACATAGGCGGCGCTCGACGGATCGCCGGGAAGCTTGTATTGCGCTCCGGGGATCGGTCCCGGGGTGATCCGCGTCCGGGTCCCATCCGATTCGGCCAGACCGAATGCCGCAAGCCACCGCTCCGTGTGGTCGCGAAAGCCGCCGGGCCCATCGATTGTTGACGCGCCATCCGCCTGGACAGCAGCAAGTTCAAAGGCGGATCGAACTTGAGCCGATGCCACGTCGATCACTACGTCGGCCGCGTGGATATCCGCGTCGCCGGTGACGATCGGAGCCGTTCCCCCCTCGGAAAGGGAGACTTCGACACCGAGGGCTCCGAGAGGTCGGACGAGCCGGCCCATCGGACGGGATGAGAGGGATTCGTCGCCGGTGAGGGTCACTCGAAACGGTGCGCCGGCGAGCCCCCCCGAGAGCAGCCGCATCGTCGTGCCCGAGTTTTCGCAATCGATCGGACCACCGGGATCCGCCGGGACCTCGACGGGCACAAACCGGTAGCCATCGCGGCGGAGTCCAAGGCGCTCGAGGGCGCAACACGTAGCCGCGACGTCTCGCCCAGGCGCCAAGCCCGTGATCTCGCTCTCATCGTCAGCGAGGGCAGCGAACACAAGAGCCCGGTGCGATAGCGACTTGTCGCCCGGGATGTGCACGCCCGCCTGGAACGGACCGGAGGCCGGCTCAAGCGTCCTGGTCTCGACCATCCGTGGCCTCCTCTCCAGCGGCGTATAGGGCCCGAACTTCTTTGATCGTGAGCGTACGGTGATCCCCGGCCTTCAGCGATCCATCGCGAATCGGTCCGATGGCCGTGCGCACGAGGCGCTCCACCGGATGCCCGACGTCCGCGAACATCCGCCGAACGATACGCTTTCGCCCCTCCGCCATCGTCATCTCCACGAGTGACCGACCCTCCGACTGATCCAGGAGGCGCGTCGATACCGCTGCGGCCGGACCGTCATCGAGTTCAATCCCTTCGGTGAGCCGGCGGAGCGCTGCCGGTTCGACGGCTCCGGCAACCAGCACAACGTAGGTCTTGTGGACGCCATAACGGGGATGGGTGATCCTCAAGGTCAGATCGCCATCGTTGGTGAGCACCATGAGACCTTCAGAGTCGGCATCCAGGCGCCCCGCCGGGTATACGCGGACCATCGCTGGGACAAGCCCGACGACCGTTGGGCGTCCCTGCGGGTCATCGACGGTGCTCACCATGCCGACTGGTTTGTATACCAGGTACGACGCAAGCTCCGGAGCCAGCGGCAGCGGCAGCCCGTCAACTTCGACGCGAGACGCGGACGGATCGATCTTCTGCCCCAGGTGCGCACGCTCACCATCAACCGTCACGCGGCCCTTCTTCATGAGGATCTCAGCATGCCTACGCGAGGCGTAGCCGGAGCGGGCGATCAGCTTCTGGAGTCGTTCGATGATCCCTCCGGTCGGAAGGGGCGCTCAAGTGTCTCGACGATCTCCGCCGGTGGCACGTGATCAGCGAGTGGCGGCAGATCCCTGGGATGGTCGATACCGATCTTCTCGAGGAAGAGCTCCGTGGTGCCGTACAGCAGGGCCTGACCCGGGCCCGGTGCCGTCCCTATCTCGCGAACGAGCCCACGGCGCTCGAGGGTATGGAGCGCCCGCTCAGAGTCGACGCCGCGGACTTCAGAGATTTGACCGCGTGAGACCGGTTGCCGGTACGCAACCACTGCGAGAGTCTCGAGTGCCGCGTTCGAGAGACGCGTCGCACGTTCGGATGCCGCGAAACGTTCCAGGTACGGGAGCATGTTGGCCTCTGTGTAGAACCTCCATCCGCCGGCGACACCGCGAAGGACGACTCCGGAACCGCGCTCGACCAGATCTCGCTCGATCTCTGCGAGTGCCTCCTCGACTTCGGTCAGAGGCGCTTCGACGACCTCGGCAAGCTCATGGGCGGTGACCGGGGATTCCGCCACGAACAGGATGGCCTCAATTGGACCGCGGATCTCCGTCACGTGAGTTCCTCTCCTCTGAGCAGCGCATCGAGCTGTTCGGTCGCTGCCGCTTCGCTGTAGTTGATGACTATCGGAGACCTGCGATCGTCCTGGGATACACGCAGAATGCCCCACCGCGCCAGTTCGAGCAGGCCCAGGAAGTACGCGACGACGTCGACCGACCGCGAACAATGAGCCACGACATCGTCAAACTCCGCCTCGATTGCGGTCGCCATCCGATCCTGCAGATCAAGCATGGCTTCCTGGACGGAGGGCATCTCCGTTTCGAGATGGTCGATATCGATCGAGTCGTCGACATCCGCGAACACGCGCTCTGCGAGAGCGGCCAGGCCTGCGGCATCTACCCGAAGTGCGAAATCGGGCGGAGTCGGTGTGACACCTTCGAGGCCGACCGACCGGGCCACGTGCCGCTCGTTGGCCGCTATCCGATGGGAGAGAACAGCGGCTACATCCTTGAACGTCAGATTCATCAACAGCCGCGACAGGAGGCGATCCCGCTCCTCGGCCAGCGCCAACTCGTCGTCGAGGTCGATTTCTCGATCGTCGGGGAGGAGGTGGCGGGCCTTCAGCTGAATGAGCGTCGACGCAATCAGGAGGAACTCGCTCGTCACGGTGAGGTCCATGTTGGTCATGACATCGAGGTACTCGAGATACTCGGCCACGAGATCGGACAGGCTGAGCTCCGTGATCTCGACCTGGTGCGACGTGATCAGTTGCAGCAGGAGGTCGAGGGGTCCTTCGAAGACCCGTGTCTTCACCTCATACGTCATGGATGTCGATGCTATCGCCCCGAACTCCGGTGCACGAGGAACCGGCTTCATTCGTCCGCCTCCGACAACACCTGCCAGCGATGTTCATCGAATCGTTCGGGTGCCGGGGCCGGGTGGAGCCGAGTGAATATGACGGCCAACTCGCCGCACCCGGCTTCTTCGAGCTCGTCGGCGCCGCGCCGTCCGTGGTCGACATATGCCCACATTCGTTTGGTCATCGGCAGTCTCATCAACCCAAGGAGAGTCGCGATAGAACGGGATACGGCGCCGGGATCTGGACGCCACTTGCCGACGTCGTGAAGGAGCGCAGCCTCGATTGCCTCGGAGTCGTTCGGGAGCAAGGCTGCGACACGGCCGGCGACGGTGAAGGCATGGCGCTGATCGGGAACGCTCTGCTTCCAGAACAGCTCCGCACACGGGCGGGAGAGGTAGCCAAAGACGAATCGCTGTTCTTCTGGAGTCAGCGGGGCCGCACGAAGGTGCCCGAAGAACCGCAGAACCAGATGCCAAGCCTTTCGCAGGCGCACGTTCACGAAGCGGCCTTGCACCCCACACAGCGCCGCGCGGCCGGCAGGTACTCGATACGATCCGGCTCGATCTGCTCGCCGCAGGTCTCGCAGATGCCGTAGGTGCCTTCGCTGATCTTGCCAAGAGCCTTGTCGATCCGATCGAGACGATCCTTGTGGGTCTCCACAAGGCCGAGCACCTCGGTTCGCTCGGCGGTCACGGCTCCCGCATCGGCGAACGCGTCGCCGTAGTCGACAGAGCCAGTGAGCGCTCCAGATTCGTCGGCGCCAAGGTCTTGCAGCTGTCGCACCACCCTGGCGCGCTCCTCAATGAGGAGCGCTTCTGCAGCTGCGCTGTCGATCGTCGCGGTCATCGGGAAACCCGTCCTCCTGTTTCGCCCTACCGGGCTCGAGGGTGCGCCATCACAAACACCTCATGAAGGTGATCCGGAGACACACGCGTATACACCTGTGTGGTGCTGATACTAGCGTGACCGAGCATTTCCTGGACGCTTCTTAGGTCCGCACCACCTTCGACCATGTGCGTCGCAGCGGAGTGGCGGAGAACGTGGGGCGATAGTGACGCCGGTTCGATCCCTGCCCGCCGACCGTTGCGCTTGACGATCTCCCACATCCCCTGGCGCGTGAGCCCCCTCCCGCGCGCGTTCACGAACAGGACATCGCTCCGCTCCCGGTCGCTCAGAAGATCGAGGCGAATCGGGAGGTACTCCCGGATGGCTGTCCTCGCGTGCCGCCCGAGCGGAACGAGACGCTGCTTGGATCCCTTGCCGGTCACAATGACGGTCGCCGCATCCAAATCCAGGTCCGTGAGCCCAACCGTGGTAGCTTCGCTCACCCGTGCACCGGTTGCGTACAGGAACTCCAGAATCGCCGCATCCCGCACACCGAGCGGGGTCGCTCGATCAGGCGTCTCGATCAGTTGGACGACCCGCTCAACGGGGAGGGCTTTCGGAAGCGTGCGGGAGCGCCGCGGTACGTCGACCAGGATCGTTGGATCCTCATCCGAGAACCCTTCGATCACGAGGAATCGATGAAATCCGCGCACGGCAGCGAGCTTCCTTGCACGGGTTGATCGTGCGAGACCTCGTTGTGCAAGAACCTCGGCGAAGCCGGCGACATCCCCCGCTTCGCCGCTAGTTTGAAGGAAGGAGAAGTAGTCCAGAAGATCGCGGCGGTAGGCCCTGGTCGTGTTCAAGGAGAGACCACGTTCTGATCGAAGGGCTCCCAGGTACTCTTCCGCCTCAGTCGGGAGGGAACTCATCGATCGGCGACGAGGAGGAGCCCAACCGCCGTCTTGGCATCCGTGATCTCACCGGCATGAACCCGCCGGATGGCTTCTTCAAGCGGCATCCGCAGGATCGTGGCGTGTTCCTCTTCAGCTCCTACCGGTTGGGACGAGACCTTCTCGAGATTGGTCGCCCGGTAGATCGTGACTACCTCATCACAGAACCCGGGCGTGGTGATCAAGTCCGTGAGGTGATCGAGGCGGCCCGCTGCGAACCCGATTTCCTCCGCAAGCTCGCGTCTCGCGGCCTCGCGGCGGTCCTCCCCCGGGACATCGAGCTTCCCGGCGGGAATCTCGAGCAGATTCCGTCCGATTGAGGCGCGGTGCTGGCTGTACAGGAATACGTCACCGTCGAGGATCGGAACCACGGCGACTGCACCCGGGTGGGAGATCACGACCCTCGTCACAACGCGGCCATCCGGTGATGCAATCGTCGCCCGATCGAGGCGCAGAAATGACTCCTCAGCGATCGTCCGCGCGCCGATCAGGCGAAAGTCGGCCATCTCAGCGATTCGTGCCGACTGTCGTCTCCGACTGAGCCAACTCGATCGACACGGTAGATCGGCGACGGTCGAGGGCCGCTCCAACGAAACCTGAGAACAACGGATGTGGATCGTCCGGACGCGACTTGAACTCTGGATGAAACTGAGACGCGATGAAGAACGGATGGGTAGGCAACTCGATGATCTCAACGAGACGTTCGTCGGGGGAAAGCCCGGAGAAGACAAGACCGGCATCCTCCAACTCGTTGCGATACCGGTTGTTGACCTCCCAGCGGTGGCGGTGGCGCTCGTAGACCACCGGCTCGCCGTACAGGGTTGCCGTCCGGGTTCCCGGAGTCAGCTTGGCCGGGTAGATACCGAGCCTCATGGTCCCACCGAGGTCTTCGACGTCGGCTTGATCTTCCATGAGATCGATGACGGGATGTCGTGTGGTCGGATCGAATTCGGTGCTGTGTGCGCCCGCGTGACCGAGCACGTTGCGCGAGTATTCGATAACAGCGCATTGCAGCCCGAGACACAGGCCGAGGAACGGCACACCGTTCTCACGGGCAAACCGAATTGCCTCGATCTTGCCTTCGATGCCCCGGACGCCGAAACCTCCCGGGACCAGGACGCCGTCGAGTCCCTCGAGATGAGTCGACGCGAGCAAGCCTTCAACGTCCTCGGCCGGGATCCACCGGATCTCAACGTTGGCGCCATGCGCCGCCGCCGAATGACGAAGCGATTCCACAACCGAGAGGTACGCGTCCGGCAGCTCAACATACTTGCCGATGAGTCCGATCGTCAAAGGCTCATCTGCGCGTTCCATGCGCTCGACCATCGCTCGCCAGGAATCGAGATCTGGCGGCCCGGTGTCAAGACTGAGTTCGCGACACACCACAGCGTCGAGCCCCGCCGCTTCGAGCTCAAGCGGTACCGCATAGATGTTCCCGACATCGAGCGCGTTGATGACGGCATCTGGCTCAACGTCGCAGAACAGGCTGATTTTGCGGCGCGCCGGTTCTTCAATCGGTCGATCTGACCGGACCACAATGATCTCCGGCTGGATACCACGCGAGCGCAGCTCGGCGACACTGTGCTGGGTCGGCTTGGTCTTCAACTCCTCGCTGGTCGCGAGGTACGGGACGAGCGTCACGTGGATGTAGCAGACGTTCTCATGTCCGATGTCCTTGCGGACCTGCCGGATGGCTTCGAGGAATGGAAGCCCTTCGATGTCACCAACGGTCCCGCCAACCTCGGTGATGACGACGTCGACCTCATCGTTCTGCCCGAGCTTGCGGATGCGAGCCTTGATCTCGTTCGTGATGTGTGGGATGACCTGAACGGTTGCTCCGAGGTAGTCACCGCGTCGCTCCTTGCGGATCACCGACTGATATATGGAACCGGTGGTCACGTTGGAATCGCGGCTCAGATGTACCCCGGTGTACCGCTCGTAGTGTCCGAGGTCGAGATCGGTTTCCCCGCCATCATCGGTGACGAACACTTCGCCATGCTCGAATGGGTTCATCGTGCCGGGATCGACATTGATGTACGGGTCGAGTTTCTGGATCGTCACCCGGAGGCCACGGGCTTCGAGGAGTCGCCCGAGAGAAGCAGCAGTAATGCCCTTGCCCAGACTTGAGGTCACCCCACCAGTGACGAATACGTGCTTGGTCACGTCGCGCTCCACCTCGGAAGGCCGCAGCATACCGAACGACCTCGCTCGAACGCACCTTTGTCCATGATCATGCTCCGGCGATCCTCAGCAGCTCTTCGGCATGGGCTCTTCCCCGTTCGCTGTCCGGGAGTCCTGCAAGCATCCTCGAAAGCTCCTCGAGACGCTCATCTCCTTCCAGCCGCTCGACGGTTGCGGTGTTTGCGTTCCGTCGCACTACGAAATGGGTATCGGCGAAGGCAGCGACTTGAGGAAGGTGGGTCACACAGAAGACCTGCCGGTCGCGGGCAAGATCGTGAAGCTTCCTTCCCATCGCCAGAGCGGTCACACCGCCCGTGCCTGCGTCGATCTCATCGAAGGCCACGACAGCCACATCGCCGGCCCCAGCCGCAAGCCTGAGGGCGAGGATGAGTCGACTCAACTCGCCGCCGGAGGCGACCTTCGATATGGGGCCTGATTCGAGTGCGCGATCGGACGAGAAGTTGAGGATCACCTGATCCCCTCCCTCGGGACCGGGTTCGCGTTCAGCGATGTCGAATTCGACAACAGGGTCGCTGAAGCCAAGATCCCGCAGGTGCACCACCGTCTCGCTCGCGATTCGCTCCCCTGCCGCGAGGCGACTTTTTCGGAGCTCGATTGCTGCCTGGTCGACGGCGCGACGAGCGGTCGCTAACAGCCGACCTATCTCGGCCGATTGATCGAGGAGTCCCTCGAGGTCCTCGGCCCTCCGGGAGGCGGCTTCACCAAACGCAAGCACCGAATCAAGGTCGTCTCCATACTTCCGCTTGAGATCGGCGATCAACGACAGTCGCTGTTCGACATGCTCGAGCTCTCGCGGGTCATGGTCCAAGTCGGCGGTCACTCGCGCGAGCTCAGCGTTGAATTCCGACAGGAGGTCGGTGAGTTGATCCCCGAGGTCCGCGAGGTCAACCAACGACGGATCGACTCGCGACGCGGCGCGGAGCTCTCGGTTGGCCCGGTCGAGAGCAGCGGACGCGTTCTCGTCTCCGGCAGCCTCGCGAGCAGCGCCAAGCCGCTCTCTGAGCTCCTCTGCGTTCCGCAGTCGGCCGACCCGGCTACCGAGCTCTTGGTCATCACCTGATACGAGGCCCGCGGCGTAGATTTCGTCGCGCTGGAATCGCACCATGTCGAGCTCTCGCTCGAGGGCGCGTCGGTCTCCGCCAAGTGCCGCCGCCCGATCACCGATCTCGACGAATACCGCCCACGATTCTCTGTACCGATCGAGCGCCTTCCGGCCGTCGGCCTCCATCGCTTCGTCGAGCGCGCGGCGCACCGCTCGTGGGTCGCTGAGCGTCGTTCGATCATGTTGTCCGACCACGTCGAGCACACCGCTCAGCTCGTCTCCCAGACTCGCAGCGGTGGCCTGGAGGCCGTTGATCGTCGCGCGTGACCGTCGCCGATCGACCCTGCGCCCGAGGATCCGCTCTCCATCCGCATCAACGAAGCGGGCTTGCACAATCGTCTCGTCACCATTTGGACCGATCTGGTCCTTGCGCGCCGACTCGCCCCGGAGCAACCGCAAAGCGCCGAGGAGGAGGGTCTTCCCCGTCCCCGTCTCACCGGAGATGACGACAAGGCCGGATCCCGGCTCGAGGCGGGCCTTCGGAATCAGTCCGAGGTTCTCAACCGTCAACTCGTCAAGCATGGGCGAGGCCGAATTGGTGCCGAACGGCCTGGGGGAACGGATGAGTGTCGAGTGTCAGGAACTGCACGTTGCGAGAGTCACGCCCAACGGTGACATGGGCTCCGGGTTCCACAACGGCGATCTCGCGGCCGTCGACGTTGACACGTGCGGGACGATCGATTGCGACCGTCACGGTGATCTCCGCGTCGGGCGAGACCACGAGGCTTCGAGAGAGCAGGCTGTGCGGTGCGATGGGCGTCAGTACCAGCGCCTCCAGTTCGGGATCAACTACCGGCCCACCGGCGGAGAGTGAGTAGGCGGTTGATCCGAGCGGCGTGGCGACGATCAGGCCGTCGGTGCGGTAGTCGGCGAATCGGTGGCCGTTGATTGCAACGCCGATCTCAATGATTCGTTCGCTCACGACCTTCTCGATGACGACGTCGTTGATCCCCGTCGCGGCAAAATCGGGACCTCGCACGGCGACGGTCATCACGGTGAACACGCTAAGATGGCCTCCGGCCAGTGCATCCACAAAGGCCTCAATCTCGTCGATCCCGAATTCGGCCAGATATCCGACCCGCCCAACATTGATGCCGGCGACCGGTAGGCCTGCCGCCATTGCTAGAGCGGCGGCGCGAAGGACGGTCCCGTCTCCACCCACTCCGACAACGGCATCGACGCTGTCCGGAAGCCAGTCGTCGGCCGCATGAAACGTCTCGACCCCCCGCCCGGCGCACGCCTTCGCCAACGATGTTGCGGCGTCGGTCGCGTGCGGCTTCTCATCATGCACGACCAGGGCAATTCTGTTCACGGCTGTTGCTCCTCGAAAACGACCGTCCGTACGGTACCGGCATCGATGCACCGTTCGGTGACCCTGCCGTGGATGAGAAACTCGCGATTCCCCTCTGTGCCGGTGATCGAGGAACGGACGAGACCGACAACACCCACCCCTGACTTGTCGAGCGCCCCTGCAGCTTGCTCGATTGCGGCCGCGTGGACTTCCGGATCGCGAACGATTCCGCCTCTGCCCACCAGTTCCTTCCCTGCTTCGAACTGTGGCTTCACGAG
>CBFDAN010000047.1:0-9964 GCA_965602815.1 uncultured bacterium | reverse complement strand
AACGAGAATCGGGCGCCCGTCCTCGAGATGGGAAGTCTCGGGCTGCGGAGCATCGATGTCTTGAGTTCCCATTTCAAGACGAATTGTGAATTGGATGCCGGCAGCCTGCAGGTCCTCGCCCGGCACGGAGACCCGACCTCCCATGCGGGAGAGAGTCTCAATCGCGACCGGCATGCCGAAAGCGAGGTGCGACCCTGAGAGCGCAGGTGCATCGTCATGTTCTTTGCTCTCGGGGCGTTCCCGGTTTGCCGAGTCGACCTCGAATCGCAAGGTCACGGTGGTGGTGTTGCGTTCTGCCATCCCAACACAGAGCAAGACTCGATCCGAGGCCGTGCGCTCCACCACCGACTCGATGAATCGAGCGATGATCCGGCGGAGGCGGCCGGGATCACCGACGAGGACGTCCGGAACGTCAGCGGAAACCTGATCGACGACTTCCACGGGCTGGACCGTTGTTGACGGGTCGAGAAGCCGTTTCACGTTCGAAACCAAACCCCGCAAGCTGAATTCGGCGGCCGCGAGTTCGAGGTGTCCTGATTCGAGCATCGAAAGATCGATGAGATCGTTCGCCAGCGTGAGGAGACCGTTGGCCTGGTCCTCGATCGAAGCGAGCGATTCGACGGTATGGGCGGGAAGCGCGTACATCAGCGAGTCGCGGGCCGCCTCCAGGATCCCGGCTGCAGGGTTCCTGAGGCGCTCGGCGATGTGGGAAAGAATCTGCGCCTTCGTCGGCGTGGTGCCCTCCATCGCGACGCCGGCATTGCTCAATCTCGACAATGTGCTCTGCTGCTCGATGGCCTGGACGAGACACTGCTCGACAATGTGGGAATCGATGCCGTCTTCAACGACGTAGCACGCGGCGCCTGCCGCCACGGCTGCGACCCCGGTCCCGTGGTCCCCGGTTCCGGCGACGAAGACGATCGGAGCCTGCAGTCCCTCCTCCGCAATCCGAGCAAGGAGATCAAAGCCCGTTCTGACTCCGACATAGTGGTCGACCACGTAGACGTCGTAGTCGGCAGCGATGATCGCTCCGAATCCATCCGCGAGCGTGGCCACTTGTTCGACGAGGTACCGGCCGGCGTTCTTGCCTTCGTCCAATTGAGCGTGAATCTCTGGCATCGCTGCACCGTCTCCGACGAGAAGGACCCTCAGAGCGGTGGGATCGTCAGGGATCAAGTCGGTGTTGGCCTCGGGAGTCGGAACGTCGCTGGGTTCCGAGCCCGAACTGCTGGATTGCATGAACGCAGGCCTTCTTGGATGTGTCGCCGTCAGTCTGTCCTGGGGAGGTATATCGGCGGCTACCAGCGCGAAGTTCAACGGTTCTTTGAAAACCCCGATTTGCACCATTCGGGCTCGTCGATCCCGCAGTCTGCACCTGGTGCGCCGGCCAGCGGCGCACCAGGATTCTCGATCTCGAGTCGGCGACCGGGCACTTCGCCGAGCAGATCTACGCCGCCATGAGTGTGGTGCGGGCCTTGGTCATCCAGGCCGTCGCGATGTGGACAGCGTCGTGGCGCTCCTCGACGCTGTCGCCGTCACGTGCGATCTCGAGCTGAACCGACGCTTCGTCGAGGAAGTCGGAAATGGCTGAGACGTCGACCTCAGCTGCTTCTGCCCATCCGGTGACTGTGATGAGATGTTCATAGCGAAGCGCGGCTCTGTCGAGGTCGCGAGCAATGTGCTCGTCGTAGTCCGGTGTGTCGCCCCTCCTCTCGGCTCTCCACGCAATGCGCAGGAGTTGAGCTCTCGAGGTGGCGGTCCCGACGATTTCGGCCGGTTCATCGACTTCAGCAACGGCCGCGCTGGCATCGGCCAAACCCTCGAGCGCCCGTGCCTTCTGCTCGTCGGTGAGCCGGCTCGAATCCTCGATGCGCTCCGTTGCCGCCGCGACCCGTTCGGCGACTCGTGCCCGCAACTCGTCGACGGTCTCATCGACCCAGGCCGGCGGATAGAGCCGTTCGGGACGATCCGGGCGCGGAGCGGTGTCCTCCTCTTGTGCGACCGCCGGCGGTGCGGCGAGCGCAACGACTGCGGCGGCGACCACAACGAGGGTCATGTTTCGTCGGTTCATCCTGTCCTCCTGGTATCGGGAACCGGTACACAGCGATCGTGCTGGATCAATGTGTTGGAGTGGAAAGAGGACTGTGATCATCCTGTGAAGTTGCCATCCGGCGTGCCATTCCGCAGGTCTGGAGAGCCGACTCCCAGTGACGCTCGCGGTGGAACCGTGATCTATCGACCACTTTACGCGCGCTTAGCGCACCGTTATCGGTCGAATCTCCAGTATGTGGCCACTTAGCGTGTTCACTAAGGAGGAACGCATGACAAGTCGCTCGCCACAGAGCAACAACTCCCGGTCCAGTATGTTCACGGTCTCGTTGATCCTCGGAATGCTTCTGGTCCCCCTCAGCGCTGTTGCAGCGGCTGCTGTGATTTCGAACGGTGACGATGCGGCCAACGGGACTACCGCAACAACCATGGCGGCCGCGGAGGTGTCGAGCACTACGGTTGCGGAGACGGTCGAAACCGTGTTCGCTACCGATGCGCCGTCGTTCACCAGAGAGGACCTCGAGGCCGCATGCGGCGAACAGGGTTGGGAACTGGTCGAGCGTGAGGGCAACGGCAACATCAACGAATTGGAGCAGGCGGCGCTCGACTCCCTGAGGCAGATCTGTGCGGAAGAAGGGCTCGAGCTGCCCGGCCCACCCGCGCCGCCTCCCGTCGTCCGCACCGTTTCAGTGACCGAACCCTCCGCAAGCTCAACCACAACCACAACGATGGACGATGGGGTCGGCCACGACGACGATGACGATCACGAAGACGACGACTACGACGACGACCATGATGAGGATCACGAAGACGATCACGAAGACGATCACGAAGACGACGATCACGATGAGGATCACGAAGACGACGACCACGACAAGGACGGAGACGACGACTGATGCGCACTGCGCTGACGTCGACCGCCGCGGGCCTCGCCGTCATGGCTATCGGAGTTGTCTCCCTGATTGCAATGTTCGGAGGCTCGCTGAGCGAGGCGCCGGCGTCCGATCTGGTGGCTGATTTGCCCGCCCCGACGCCAACGACCACGGCGCCGGCGGTGACGACCTCGGGTGAACCCATTGTCGTCACCGCGCCCGCCCCGACACCGGACCTTGCCGGTGTCGGGGACGCGGTGACGCGGGTTCTGTACGGCAATGGGTATGCAATCAACACCAACCCCGACGAACTCGAAGGTGTTCTGCCACCCGCAGTCCTCGAGCTCCTCATCGAGCGCGAAGTCACGTTGATCATCGCCACCGATTCCGAAGAGGTATCACCGTGATGTTCAGGAGGCTCTTCCCGATGCGCTGGGCGAAGATCGCCGCGTGGACCGGCGCGGCGCTCGCGTGGGGAACCACCGCGATCGCTGTGGCAAGCAGCACAAGTTCGACTGCACCTGCAGATGAGCCGACACTTCCGCTGGCAGTTGAATCTCCGACGACAACATCAACCACCACGGCGACGGTCGCACCCGTGCCGGACCTGCCGGAGCGTGGACTCGTCATCCTTCGATATACCCCGGTCCCACCGCCTCCGCCCCAGGTCGTGACCCGGACCGTCGTGGTTGCTGGTTCGTCGGGTGGTGGTGGAGGTGCTTCCGCCCCCGTGGCGTCCGCCCCAGCAGCATCTGCACCGGTTCAAAGCTCCGGATCATGAAGCGGGAAGTGTTCCGAGCGATGGGAACGGTCGTCGACGTCACGGCGGCAACCGAAGAAGCAATCACCGAGACGCGACGCATCTTCGAATCCGTGGAGGCGACGTGCAGCCGCTTCCTTCCTGAGAGCGAGTTGAGCCAGGTCAACAACGCTGAAGGTGCGGAAGTGTCGCTCTCACCGACGATGGCCGCGGTGATGGGTGCGGCAGATGCGGTCCGGATGATCTCCCATGGACTCGTCGATGCAGGCATGGGTCGCGCCGTTCAGTCCTGGGGCTACGACCGTACTTTCGAAGCCGTGGGTGATCGCCCCAACAGGGTGGCTCCCCGCGTTCTCCCCAAACCGGAGTGGTCGCTCCGGGGATCGGTGCTGATGCGCAGCCATGGCACGAAGATCGACCTTGGGGGAATCGCGAAGGGGTGGACCTGCGACCTTGCTGTTGAGCGGCGACACGCGACCGTCGTCTCCGCTGGGGGCGACGTTCGATCTGCGTCGCCCGAAGCAATGGTCGAGATCGTCGACCCATGGGGAGACATCGCAACCACCGTCTTCTTGGGCGTCGGTGCGCTCGCCACCAGTTCGATCTCGAGGCGTCGATGGCGCTTCGGGGATCGTGAAGCGAATCACCTGATCGATCCCCGCACGATGGTGCCGAGCGCCGGTCCGATCCTTCAGGCGTCCGCGATCACGGCGACGGCGCTCGAAGCAGAGGCGGCGGCCAAGGCCATCCTGCTCCAAGGCGCAGATGGGTTGGCGTGGGCGGATCGCCAGCCGTGGATCCGCGCCGCACTTGCCGTGTGGCACGACGGGAACGTGTACGCAACGACCGGACTGGAGATGGCGGCATGAACATCGAGTGGATCGTCATACGCGGCTCCGGTCTTGTGGCCTTCGGCCTTCTCGCCGCATCGACCATCTGGGGCCTGATGGTGTCGACCAAGCTATTCGGCCGGGCGGTCAAGGCCAAGCCGCTCACCTGGTTTCATGAGTCCCTTGGCCTCGGCGCCCTCATTGCTACGGGTGTGCACATGGTGGCGCTCACGATGGATCAATACGTCGAATTCGGCTGGATCGATGTCCTCGTCCCGGGTGTTGCTTCGTGGGAACCGACGGCGGTGGCGTTGGGCGTCACCTCCTTCTACGGGCTCGCCGTTGTGACATTGAGTTTCTACGTCAAGGGCATCATCGGTCAGAAGGCTTGGCGTACGATCCACTTCCTGGCATTTGGCACCTTCACAGCGGCGCTGATTCACGGCGTTCTGGCCGGTACCGACACCGCCAATCCGCTCGCCACCGGCTTGTATGTCGGCTCGGGTGTTCTCGTCGTTGGGCTTCTCATATTGCGGATCGTCCAGCAAGGAGCGGCGCCCGCCCGCTCGGCGCGCGTCCAACCCGCACCTGCGAGCGAACCGGCGACCGATCCTCCGGTACCGGTGTCGGTTGGGGCGAGCGACTGATCACGCTCATCGCAGGAGCTACTCCTCTGCTCGGGCTCCAACAGCCTCATCCGGCTCGATTCCACCTGCTGACACTGGTGGTGTTGGTCGCGCACGACGTGGCCGGGTCGCGATGGCGACACCGGCGAGCACTACTACCAAACCGAGAGCCGCTGTTGGTTCGAGGGCCTCTCCAAGCACGAGCGCACCAAGGATCACAGCGACCGCGGGAATGAGATAGGCGACGAGCGACACGGTAATCGCCTTGGTGTGCGCCAGCATCCGGAAGTAGATCCAGATCGGAATGGCGCTCGCCCAAACGGCGAGACCGATGATGGCGGCGACGGCGATCGGGTCGGGATCGACAGTCCACGGTTGCTCGAGCGCGATGGCGACGAGCAGCGCGACGGATCCGGCGACGAGCTGTTGGCGCATGGCGAGTTGCGGAGCGTCCTGCGGCCCGATGCGCCGGGCGTAGACCGCCCCGACGGCATAGCTGAGTGAGACGGTGACCATCGCGAGCTGGCCGGCCAGATCGGCTTCGCCGAACGAGCCGGGCGTGACGCCGATGATGAGCGCCACACCGACGAATCCAACGATGATGCCAACACCCTGGGTGCCGTGGATGCGCTCGTTGGTGAGGAAGAAGTGGGCCAGAATCACCACGAAGATCGGTGAGGCAGCGCTCAACATGCCGGCCACCGAACTGTCGAGCCGCAGCAAAGCCCACGCCGTCAGCACGTTGGGAAGCCAGCCGCTCACCGTTCCGAGCACCAGCGCCGGCACCCACCGGTCGTTCGATCTCTGTTTCGCGCGGCTCGTCGCACGGATGGCGACCCAAAGGAGAAACGCGGCCAGCAGGCCCCGTGCCGCCGTCATGGTGAAGGCGGGGACAGTCGGCACGGCGACCTTCATCAGGAGGAATGCGCTGCCCCACATCAACGACATCAGCCCAAGCTCGACCCACACGGTTGTCTGCGGAGTCGACGTATGGCGATTCTGTGCGGCGCGTTGGGACATGGATGGGGTGCTCGTTGGGTGGTCGTGAACCCTAACGGGAGGAGAAAGCCGTCAGTCGCCGGTCGCAGGTCGCCAGACCAGCGATCCCACCCCCTCACGGGGAGGTACCGAACGCAGCGAGCCGGAGGGTGCCAGACGGCTCCCCGACCCTTCCGCCGCTCGTGAGGCAATGGATGTGCATCGTGCGCCTTCAGTTCGCCATATGCACAGCTGAGTTCATGGTGAACGTTGGAGAATCTCGCCCCGACAGGTGAGGTACAGAATTGCGGCGAATCTGCCGATGCCTTGACGGTGGTGAGGAATTGCGAGCAATAATCACTGGTGACCAGCGCCTAGCGCATCTGGAGCAGAAGGTCGAGTCTCTCGACCGGAGTGTCACTGATCTGCGCCGCGCGGTTGAAGGGTTGATTGCACTCCTCGACGAGATTCGTCTCGAGCAGATCAGGATGGTGGTTCAGTCCCACGGGGTTGCCTTCGATGACAAGCAATAGAGGCTGATCGCTCCGCGTCGGCGGTCGCTCCATCCGGCAGAACCGCCACTGTGTCCCAGATCACCCACAGCGAGCTTCCGCCACCTACACGTGCCGGTGCGGCGGGAGGCTTCGCGGACGAGGTCAGGAAGTCCTACGACCTACGCAATCCCGTCCCCTCGGCCGGAAGGACGGGGGGACGCGGAGCGAAGCGACGCAGGGGGTTCGACTGATCCGCACTACGAGAAGATGGTCTTTGGTTGGTCCTCCGGTGCGCCGCCTACGAGGATGTCGACCTTCTCGTTGTAGAAGCTGACAAGGCCACCGATGCCTGCGCTCTCCGGCAGCGGCGTGCGGTAGCCCCAGACGATGTCGTCGTGTGTCGTACCATCGACCAATAACGACCAGTACTCGGCGGTTCCCTTGTAGGGGCAATGTGATTGCGTGTTGGTGGGCGTGAGGAGATCCATGCGTACATCGGTCTTCGGCAGGTAGTACCGGACCGGAAGCCCCGTCTCGAACAGCAGGCGAGCATTGGTCGAATCGGCAACGGTGACGCCGTCGATCATCACTTCGATACGCCGGGAGCTGGGCAGGACATCAACCCTGGTGTGCGGGTCGCGGGCGTGTACGAACACCTCTTCGTCCTCCTCGAACCAGGCGTCCATCGCGGCCCAGTTGAACGCCACCATCGTCTGGAGGTCTTCGATGGGGGAGTCGCTGTGTCGGTAGGCCGCCTGTTCGGCGGTGCGCCGCGAGCTCTTGACGTCGAACAGTTCGGCCGTTCCGCGGCTCGGAGACCGTTTGGTGTGACCGCTCGGGACGAGGGCGTCAAGGCGGACGTCGGCGTCGGGGAAGTAGTAGGTGGGGTAGTAGGGCTTCTCCCACACGAGCTTCGGGCGGGTGGTGTCTGCGACGACTTCGCCTCCCAGGTACACCCGGATCCTCTTCTGCCCATCTTCGATTCGTATGCGACCTCGGCTCATTGGCCTTCTCCTCTGCGGTATCTCGGGGCAACTCGCCGCGGGATCCGCGCATTCCCCGAGAGAAACTGCCACCGTTGTCATCCGAACGCAGCGACGGCTCCGTACCCAAGGAAGAGCCGCCTCGGAGGTGAGACATCAACGAATCCATGAGGGCATCGAGGCCGTCCGGTCGCCTGCGCCGACCGAAGACCGCAGCCGTGGGCCGCGTTTGCGAGAGTGCGGACTGTTCCGTGATCATGTCCCGCTACAACACCGCGAAGTTCTGCCATGTCCACCGGCCGGTGAAATACCCCAGGGTCCGAGGGGTTATCTCCAAGCCGTAGGGAGCTGCCTCGTTCGACTTCGGATCCTGCTCAGACTGCCGCCGGGGGCGGCTGTCTGTGGGTGGATCCCGAGGTAGCTAGAGCGTGGAACATCTTCACGACCTCTCCGATGGTGCCGATCGTGATCAGCACCATCAACACGACCAGGCCGGTTCGAGTCAGCGCCGTCCAATTGAAATCCGAGCCTGAGAAGTCGAACGGGAAGATCCGGTAGGTCTGAAAGACCACGACCAGGCTGATCACGTTGAGGATTGCTTGCGTGAAGGATCTGAACCAGCGCGGGTCGAATGCGAAATACACCGCGTTCACCAGCATGCTCGCGATGAGCGACACATTGATGTAGGGAACGAGGTCGTTGAACTCTTCAGTAATGAACGGGGCGATGTCCCACTCGACGAGGCTGTTCACGAGGATCAGCAGGGCGACCTCGACTGCGATAGAAACGCCGTAACCGAATCTTCGTGTCCCCCTTGATGGCCGACGGCGTTCTGGTTTCTGGTCGGTGCTCATCGTGAGTCCCTCCCGAGGTGATCACATAGATGCGGTCGTGTCGCACCTACGACCAACGTATCGTGGCTCGGCGAGCACCGACAAGGGCCGAAAGTCGGTCTCGGATTTGGGTCAGCTCAGCTGCTCGGGCCGCAGCTCGGCGTCGAGGCCGCGACCGATGCGCACCGTCTCTGCAACAAGCTCGTCCATGTTGTCGGCCTCGGTTCGGTAGTTCACGATGCAGGATCGGATTGCGAATCGTCCGCCCACGACGGCATTCGACGGGAAGACGCGCCCACCGAGCTGCAGCTCGAACATCAACCGCTCGTTGAGCGTGTCGAGGTACTCGCCGGCATCGGACCGCTCGGCGAGGTCGATTGGCACGTATCGAAAGCAGGTGATCGATAGGCCCGGATCAATCATCGGTTCTAGTTCCGGGTGGTCGACCGCAAGCTCGTGGAGATACTTGGCGAGGGCGACGTCGTGGGAGATCCTCCGCTCGTAGGCGCCCCATCCGTGGGCGAGGAGTGAGACCCAGATCTTCAGCGCTGCGAACGGGCGCGTGAAATGCGGGCTGATCGTGTAGTTGTCGGTGCCCCAGCCCGTGGTTTCGTCGTCGTCAACGATGTAGGAGGCATGAACAGCGAACGCCTCTTTCAGGGCCGCCGGGTCTTGGACGAGTATGCAGGCACCGGCGATCGGTGTGTAGAGCCACTTGTGTGGGTCGAAGCCGACCGAGTCCGCCCGTCCCATCCCAGTGAAGAGATGCCGCAGCGGTTCGGTGAGGGCGGCCGCCCCTCCATAGGCGCCGTCGACGTGGAACCAGAGGTTGTACTCGGCGCACACGTCGGCGATGGCGTCGAGGGGGTCGATTGCTCCGGTGCCGGTTGTGCCAGCGGATCCCACGACGGCGATAGGCCGGTTCCCTTCGGCAAGATCGGCATCGATCGCAGACCGAAGGGCTTCGACGTTCATGCGGAGGTCTCCATGGGTGTCAATGTGGCGAATACCGGCAGTCCCGATTCCGAGCATCTGGACGGCGCGGTCGACCGTGTCGTGGACTTCGGAGGACACATAGACGGTGAGTTGCGGCCCGGCCCGCATGCCGGTCTCTCTGACGTCCCACCCGGCATGGCGGGAGCGGGCGGCCGTGAGGGCGATGAGGTTGACCATGGCGCCACCTGAGGTGATGTAGCCCGATGATCCTTCCGGCATGCCGAGACGTTGGGCGAACCAGCCCACGAGATGCTGCTCGATCTCACTCGCCGCCGGTGAGAGGCGCCAGCCCCCCGAGTTCTGGTTGAGGCCGGCAGCGATCAGGTCGGCTGCGGCGCCCGGCACCGTCCCGGCTCCGCTGATGTAGGCGACGAACCCGGGGTGGCCGGGATACATCGACTCCTCGAAGACGACCTGGCGCAGGTGACCGACGAGGTCATCGATCGGCATCGGTTCGCTCGGGATCGGGAGGGTGACGGCGTTGCTGACCTCTGTCGCGGATCGATTGCGGGCTACGGGAAGATCGTCGTGGAGTCGTCCGAG
>CBFDAN010000046.1:0-10136 GCA_965602815.1 uncultured bacterium | reverse complement strand
CGGGGATATCGGCCCTGGGAGGCGGTTCTCGTGGGTCGACATGCCGCTCGCCGACGTGAAGGCGATCAAGAACAAGCTGGGTGGTACGGTCAACGACGTGTTCCTTGCCACCGTTGCCGGGGCCGTGCGCACGTTCCTCATCGAGCAACGCCGGGTAGATGTGCGCGAATTGGACGGGATCGACTTTCGCGTGATGGCCCCAGTCAGTGTTCGTGGCGTTGACCAGAGCGGCACCTTGGGCAATCAAGTGGCGATGTGGCTCGCCCCGCTCCCGGTCGGCGAACCCGATCCGATCACGCGCCTCGCTACGGTGCGCGCTGAGACTGAGCGGCTCAAGGAAACGAACCAGGCCCTCGGTGCGGCGACGCTTGTCCGGGTATCAACGGGAGCGCCCGCAACCCTGGTTGCGCTCGGCGCCAGACTCGCGGCCAACGCCAGGCCATTCAACATGACGGTCACCAACGTTCCCGGACCGCAGTTCCCGCTCTACATGCTCGACGCACGGATGGAGGTGTCCTATCCGCTTGTTCCGCTCTGGGAGAGCCACGGCGTCGGCATTGCGATGTTCTCGTACGACGGCACGGTGTCATGGGGCATCAACGGGGACTTTGCCGTAATGCCCGACCTCGACATCTTCGGCGAGACGGTGCTCGAGTCGTTTGTGGGATTGTCCAAGGCCGCTGCGAGCACCCCGGATCTCGAACCAATGGCGCCTACGCCGAAAGGGCCCCGCAAGCTGCCGCCGCTAGGCACGCCGTAGGCTCTATGGGTCGCTATCCGAAGAAGGATTCCGCCGTCTTGAACAACTGCGGTGGAACGCCGCGAATCGAGTCAACGGCCTCACTGAGCGGTACGGCAACGATGCTCTCGGAGCGCAGCGCGGCCATCACCCCGGACTGACCGTCGATTGCGAAGTCGGCAGCCGCGACACCCAGCCGGGTGGCGAGCACCCGGTCGAATGCGGACGGGGTGCCCCCGCGTTGGACATGTCCGAGAACCGAGACTCGCGACTCGAATCCGGTTCCGGCTTCGATGGCGGCAGCAATCAGGTACCCAACACCGCCGAGCCGATCGAATCCGAAGGCATCCTTCCTCTGTTCGACGGGTTCAAAGCCGGGTGGCGGCGCCACCCCCTCCGCGACGACAACAATCGAGTACTTGATTCCCTTGCGGTGGCGACGGCGCAGCGTTGCGACGATGTCGTTGATGTCATATTCGTACTCAGGGATGATGATCGCATCGGCGCCGCCTGCAATTCCCGCGTAGGTTGCGATCCAGCCTTTCGTGCGGCCCATGACCTCGACGACGATGACCCGGTTGTGCGCTTCTGCAGTTGTGGCCAGGCGGTCGATCGCTTCGGTCGCGATGCCGACGGCGGTGTCAAAGCCGAATGTGATATCCGTCCCACAGATGTCGTTGTCGATGGTCTTCGGCACCCCGACTACCGCGAGGCCCTCTTCCGAGAGCTTCAGTGCCGAACGGAGGGTCCCGTCGCCGCCGATCACGATCAGGCTGTCGATGCCGTTGGCTTTGATCGTTCGTTCGCAGGATGCATATCCGTCACCATGGACGTAGGGATCCATCCGGGAAGTCCCGAGGATGGTCCCGCCCCGGGTGAGAATGCCGCGTACCGCATCACGGTCGAGCGACACGGTCAAGCCGTTCATCAGGCCTTCCCATCCGTTCTTGATCCCGAGCACCTCCGAGCCACGCTCATCGGCACGCGCAACAACACCTCGAATGACCGCATTGAGGCCGGGGCAGTCACCGCCGGCCGTCAAGACTCCAACAACGCTCATCGTTCGCTCCCCTCGAGATGAATAGGGCCCGACCTAGTAGAGGAACATCGGCTTTCCGGTGACGTGCCTGACCTTCGGCTGGTAGTTGACCGAGTCGTACAGCTCGGTGATGTCGACGCGTTTCACACCTTCACCGGTGACCGAGATAGGCACATGGGTATACGTGCCGCCCCGGAGCGACACCATACGCCCCGATGCGCCTTCGATGGCCAGATCTGCCGCCATAACGGCGTAGTTCGTGGCAACCATGAGATCCAGCGAGTCGGGACGGCCCGAGCGCATCAAGTATCCGACGGTCTGGTTGATGATGCCTTGACCGGTCCGCTCCTTGAGCAATGCGCCGGTCGTCTCTCCAATGCCGCCGAGCTTGCGATGTCCGTATGCGTCGGTATCGCCGGAGAGTGCCATCTCACCGCCGCGGATCGTCGCGCCCTCGGAGATGGTAACCATCGCGTAGTGTGATGGGTTCGCGGTCTTGTCTCTCATGATGAGCTCGGCCAGCCGATCAATGTCGAACGGGACTTCGGAGATGAGGGCCCGATCAACGCCGGCGAGGTAGGCCGTGATCAGCGACGTCTCACCCGAGTAGCGTCCGAACAGCTCCACGATCGCGATCCGCTCATGACTGCCGGTACTTGTCCGCAGGTTGTGGATGAACTCCACACCGCGGCTGACGGCGGTCGAGAACCCGATGCAGTAGTCCGTCCCGTGCACGTCGTTGTCCATCGTCTTCGGGATGGCGATCACAGGAACGCCTTCTTCGTGCATTCGAAGGCCGTACGAGAGGGTGTCATCTCCGCCGATCGGGATGAGCACATCGATCCGCATGGCCTCGATGACGCGCAACACGTGATCGGTGACGTCGAACGGCCCGTCGCCTTCCGGCGGGTCGCCGAGGAACGACGGGTACACACTCCGCCGGCCCGTCGCGGTATGCGTGGGGCTGGTGTGGAGGACGGTCCCGCCGGTGGGGTCGCCGGTGCCCACCGTCGCGGGGGTGAGGTCGACGAAATTCTCAGCCAGCGACTCCGGGTCCGCCGGATTTGCGTTCAACAGCCCGCGCCAGCCGCGACGGATGCCAACGACTTCGTGACCTTCGTGGGCAACGCGGGAGACCACGGACTTGATGGAGGGGTTGAGCCCGGGTACGTCTCCGCCGCCGGTGAGGATTCCGATACGCATACGTTGTGCTCCTTCAAGTGAGAATAGGGCGAGGATAGGCGGGGGGTGGATTGACCGCTGCTCGGTGTCGCATGGAAACGCGCGTCATGCTTACATACCTGTAGTTCGCGGATCGAGGAGCCCAATTGCCTCGCGACGGCTTCACTCATCTCCATGTCCACTCCGAGTTCTCGATGCTCGATGGCGCCGCGCGCGTCAAGGACATGGTGACGGCGGCCGCCGCCGATGGCCAGTCGTCGATGGCCATCACCGATCATGGTGTCCTCTACGGTGTTGTCGACTTCACCAAGGCGGCCGTCGCCGCGGGCATCAAACCCATCCTGGGGATTGAGGCGTACGTAACGTCGGGTTCGCGCTTCGACCGGCTTCCGCGGCGAGAAGACAAGCGCTACCACCTCACGCTCCTCGCCGAGAACGAGGCAGGGTACGGGAATCTGATGAAGCTCGCCTCGCGGGCCTATCTCGAGGGGTTCTACTACAAGCCACGCATGGATCGCGAGCTTCTCGCGGAACACAGCGAAGGGATCATCGCGGCATCCGGCTGCCTCGGCGGTCATGTGCCGCAGTTGCTTGCTCCCGATGGGGCGAACGAGGAGGGCAACATCGGCCAGGTCCGCGACTACGCCGCGGCCGTCGAAGCTGCCGCGATGTACCAAGACATCTTCGGCAAAGACAACTGGTTCATCGAAGTGCAGGACCACGGCATCGAGGGCCAGCAACGGATCATGGATGACCTCATCCAGATCTCACGCGACATCGGCGCCCCACTCCTCGCATCGAACGACAGCCACTACACCTATGCACACGAAGCCGACGCCCACGACGTCCTGCTGTGCATCCAGACGGGTGCGAACAAGAGCGACCAGGACCGATTCCGTTTTTCGGGTGAGGAGTTCTACATCAAGACGGCGCGCGAGATGCAGGAGCTTTTCCCCGGCGATCGCTATCCGGGCGCCACCGAGAACTCACTTCTGATCGCCGACCGCGTCGGCACACACCTCGAGTTCGGGAACATCCTGCTTCCACAGTTCCCGGTCCCGGAAGGCATGGACGAGGACGGCTACCTGCACGAGTTGGTCATAGAGGGAGCGAAGCATCGCTACGGGGAGTTGGACGACACGGTCCGTGAGAGGCTGGAGTATGAGCTCCGAGTCATCGCAGAGATGGGGTTCTCGGCCTACTTCCTCATCGTGTGGGATCTCATTCGGCACGCTCGACAACGGGGAATCCGCACCGGGCCTGGCCGGGGCAGCGCCGCTGGTTCGATCGTGGCATATGCCCTTCAGATCACCGACCTGGATCCGATCGCCTACGGGTTGATCTTCGAGCGATTCCTGAACCCAGGTCGTCGCCAGATGCCGGATATCGACATGGACTTCGATGAGCGGTATCGCGGAGAGATGATTCAGTACTGCGCCGAGCGTTACGGGTCAGACCACGTCGCTCAGATCATCACCTTCTCCACGATCAAAGGGAAACAGGCGATCCGCGATGCCGCTCGGGTCCTTGGTCATCCGTATGGCGTCGGGGACCGAGCTGCGAAGCTGATGCCGCCCGCGATCCTCGGCAACGATGCGACGTTGGCGCAATGCCTCGTCGATCCGGGCCGTGACGCTCCCCAAGGAGACCGCGATCACTATCAGGCCGCAGCCGGGCTTCGCGAGCTCTTCGACTCCGATGCAATCACCCGCGAAGTGATTGAGACGGCGCGAGGCCTCGAGGGTCTCCGGCGACAGGACTCGATCCACGCAGCGGCTGTGGTGATCTCTCCGGACCCGCTCACCGATGTGGTGCCCGTCCAGCGCAAGGGCGACGACGCGGAGATCGTGACGCAGTACGAGATGCACGGCGTTGAGGCGCTCGGTCTGCTCAAGATGGACTTCCTCGGGCTCCGCAACTTGACCACCATCGAACGAGCACTTGAGCTGATCGAGCGAAATACCGGGGAGCGACCCGACATCGACTCGATTCCACTGGATGATCCTCTCGTATTCGAGATGCTGCAGCGCGGCGATTCGATGGGGGTCTTCCAGTTCGAGGGCGGCCCGATGCGGGCTCTCATGCGGAACCTCAAGCCCGAGGTGTTCGAGCATCTGGTCGCCCTCAACGCGCTCTACCGACCGGGCCCCCTCGGAGCCGGCATGCACCTCGAGTATGCCGATCGGAAGAACGGCAAGGCACCGATCGAATACCCGCACGCCGACCTGGAGGATGTGCTGGGCGACACGTTCGGAATCATGGTCTTCCAGGAGCAGGTCATGCAGACCGCGGAGAAGATGGCCGGATTCTCGATGGTGGAAGCCGACATGCTCCGGAAGGCAATGGGGAAGAAGATCCCGGCCGTGATGAAGGAGCAAGAGGCGGCATTCGTCGCCGGGTGTGTCAACAACGGTCACCCCGAGAAGCTCGGCCGGGACCTATTCGGGTTCATCGAGCACTTCGCCGGCTACGGCTTCAACAAGTCCCACTCCGCAGCCTATGCACTCATCGCCTATCAGACCGCATGGCTCAAAGCCCACTACCCGGCCGAATACATGGCGGCCCTCTTGACGGCAGCGAAGCGCGACAAGGACAAGACTGCGATCTACCTGCACGAGTGCCGCATCATGGGGATTCCGGTGCACGTCCCGGATGTGAACGTGTCGGAGTCGGATTTCGGCGGGGTCGACGGTGCCATCGCGTTCGGGCTGTCCGCGATCCGCAACGTCGGTGAGGCGGTCGTGGAACAGATCGTTGCGGAACGCACCGAGAGTGGGAGCTTCAAGGACTTCGGGGATTTCGTCGATCGGGTCCACGTGAGCGTCCTGAACAAGCGGACCGTTGAATCGCTGATCAAGGCCGGTGGTTTCGATTCCCTCGGGCACACGAGACGAGGCCTCCTCGAAGTGGCTCACGAGACGCTCGACGCCACCATCGCGCGGCGCCGCGCCGAGGAGATGGGCCAGTACAGCCTGTTTGGCGGTGACGATGACGGTGTGGAGTCCGTCGGACTGGTTGTCGCCGACGTCGAATGGGACAAGAAGGTTCAGCTCGGATTCGAGAAGGAGATGCTCGGGCTCTACGTGTCCGACCATCCGCTGCTCGGCATCGAGAAGACCCTCGAGACGATGTGCTCAACGTCGGTTCCCGGTATGTGGGAGATGGAGGACAAGACGACCGCGACGATCGGAGGAGTTGTCGGTTCGCTCAACACCCGGTACACGAAGGCCGGCGAGCCGATGTTCTTCTTCACCTTCGAAGACCTCCAGGGTTCGATCGAAGTCGTCTGTTTCCCGCGGACGGTTGCCGAGTTCGGGCCGATGATCCGCGAGGATGCCGTGCTCGTGATAACCGGGCGCGTTGATCATCGCGGGGACGACGTGAAGATGATCGCGCAACAGATCCAGGAGCCGCGGTTTGATGCCGACTCGGTCGTTCGCCTCCGTGTTCGCGCAACACGGATGTCTCGCTCTACGGTCGAACAGCTGCGGACGGTGCTCGCGAATCATCCCGGGAACGCCGGCGTGTTCCTGCACATGGTCAGCGACGACGATGAACGGGTCATCCAACTGGGGAACGACCATCGGGTTGAGCCGCGCACCGCTCTGTTCGCCGAACTCCGCGAGCTTCTGGGGCCATCGGTCGTTCTCTAGGAATGCGGAACGTTGCACGCCTCGCTCTCCAACGGCGAGGCACCACCACCCGCGGCGGGTGTTCTTCTCAGAAGAAGGAGTCGAGTCCGTCAACACCGTCGAGGAGCCAGGTAAGGCTCTCTACCGCGATGGGTGGCTCGGAGACCCATGGCACGCTGAGCAGGGGCACGCCATAGCGTCCAGCGATTCCCTCCATGGCCGTTGCCTGTCGGCGCGCTTCACCGCCCCATCGCGTTAGGTTCGCTTTGAGGATTGCCCTGACCTCGGCGTCCGGGATTCCGCGGATAGGGCGCCTGGCGGTTTCCGCCCACTCCAATGGCAGCGCCCGGTTCAGAATCACGGCGGCCGGGGCGACCGCCACCTCGGTCAACTCCTCGAAGAATCGGAGAACCTCGGCCACGGGCGCAGGGTCTGCCGTTGTCACGACGAGTGTTGTTGCACGCTGCTGGTAGCGCTGGATAGTGAGCGCACGGGCAGCGAGGCGGTCGTACATGGTTCTGAGGTCCAACAGGAACTCGGCGACGTCCTCCAGCAGTGCACCGCCGAGGACGGTGTCGGCGATCTTGAGCAGTGGACGTCCGGTGAACCGGTAGAGGAAGCGTCGTCCGGGAAGCTGAGCCCCTGTGAGCCAGTGGAGGAGCTTTCCTCCGATCAGATCCACCGTCTGTGAAGGTGCGAGAAAGAAGTCGAGGCCACCTGCGGACGGCGGCGTATCGACGACGATGGCATCCCACATCCCGGACTCGATCATCGTCGACATCGTTTCCGTGGCAGCGAACGCCTGGGCAGCCGGGAAGCGGTCGGCGATGGCTCGGAAGTAGTGGTTGTCGAGCAGCCGGTCTGCAACCTCGGGATCGCTGTAGCGGTGGACAACCCCCTCCCACGAAGCGCTCGCGTCGAGGGTCGAGGCCCACAAGCCGGCGATACCGGGAACGGGCGTCGGCTCGTTCGACAGGGAGTGGAGGTCGAGCGCGTCGGCGAGCCGGCGTGCGGGGTCGACCGTCATGACCACGGTGCGCCGATCGGGACCGGCGAGCCGAATGGCGGCTGCGGCGGAGATCGTGGTCTTGCCGACGCCTCCCGCCCCCGTGATGATGTAGGTCGCAGTTTCACGCGTCATGCGAACGACTCACAAATCTCAGCCAGACGCGCAGCGACCTCGCCTGGCGTGTGGAATCCGAAGAGGAAGGGGAGACGAGGGTCATGGGGGATCGAATCGAGCCAGACGGACTGGCCTTCCGTCAGGCCCGTGTGCAGGAGTCCGGCTGCACGCGGCGGTCCTTCAGGAACTGCGTCGACCACCTCGCGCTTGAGACCGAGCGGTTCGAGCACACGGTTCGCGACGACTCCTGCGATCAGAATCTGGCGCTCGGAATCGATGTGGGCGATCGCCTCACGTGTTTCCTGCACGGCGAGTTCCTCGGGGATCGTCACGAGGAGCAGGCTGCTCATTGCAGGGTCTGAGAGTGTTGTCTCAAGTCGGGCCGCCTGCTCACGTACGGCGCCCGTTGGAACGAGTCCGGTGATGGTCTGGGGTGCAGAGAGGTACGACTGGAGTTGTCCGAGCGGGGGAGCGTCGGCGATGACGAGATCCCATTCCTCACGCCAGACCTCGAAGATGGGCTTCCCCATGGTGACAATCTCCCGGATCCCGGGTGCAGTATCGGCGAGGACACTGAGGGCGTTCGAGAGTTGTCGCGTCGGCAGCGAGCGCGGCATGCGGAGCTGAAGCCCGAGGTACTCGTCGAGGGCACGCGATCGGTCGACCACCGCTCCGTAGAGGCCCGGGCTGATGCGGACCGACTCGTAGGTCAGTTCATCCACGCCCAGGTGGGCGGCGAGGCCCCGTCGGGCGGTCATGGCGAGAGCCAGAACGCGTTTTCCGCGACGGGCAGCGAGGATGGCGAGGGCTGCGGAGACGGCCGACTTCCCAACGCCGCCCTTGCCGGAGACGAGAAGGAGGCGTCGGTCGAGCATGTGTCGAGGGTAGTCCTCGTAGGCCGGGGTTCCTTCGGTTCGCGTTCCCAACGTCGGGTACGCTGCGGTCGCTCGAATCGAGGAGGCAGCGATGGCTCAGTTGAATGTTGACGATTTCCTTGCCCGTTTCCGTGAGCGGGCCGCGGCGGTGAAGGAAAGAGGGATCCCGCCGCTCGAAGGTGAGGCCCGCCGGATCTGGATCGAGAGCGCGGAGTATGACTTCATGGACTACTCCCTGGTAGGCCGAGCCGAGTGGGCCGTCGAAGACGAGGCTTTGGTCCTCAGGATTCCCTTGGTGGAGTAGTTGCCAGCCGGATTGCGGACTACTCGTCTCTCATCCCTCGCGCGGCTCGGCGCGCTGCGAGCCTTCTCTCATCTTCCAGGCGGGCTAGGTCGTAGTTGTCGTGATCGACGAACTGCATGGCGTCGGCGATAGCGTGGTGGCCGGCTTCATCGCGGATCAACCGGTGCATGTCCTGGGCGATCGCGCGGTAGCCCGGGTGACCCGACGATTGGCTGCGGAGTTCGAGGAGGTGGAACGCTTCGCGAGCGTTCATGTCGATGTAGTAGCGGATTCGGTACGCGAACGGCACGGCATACTGCGCGGTGACCGGTCCGTGGGCACGATCGATGTGATCAGCGAGGGTGGCCGTTCGCTCCATGACCTCTTCCCAGGCGGCTGTTCCGCCCATATCTGCGATGGCGTCGGGCGTGACGTAGCCGTGCTGCGTCGAGAGGCGTTGCCATTCGATGGTGAGCATGCGGTGGCGCTGGAGGTCGCGGAACGCCCCGTAGTCGGACAGGATGTCGAAGCGGTATGACGTGCGCTCCATCGCACGCCCCGGTTTGTGCCGCCGGTTGCCCCGGGCGCCGACGGCAGCCCGGATCAGAGCCGACCGGTCGTCGGCAGAGAGAGTTCTTGTGTATGCGAGCAGTTGATCGTCGGGAAGATCGGATACGGCATACAGAGCAGCCGCCGCGACCTTTGCCTCACCTTCTGGATCCCATTCGACCAGCGTAACCTCCGGCCGATCCTCGATGCTCAGATCTACCTCGTCCGTCCGCCCGTCGAGGTCGGCGGAGACGGACTCCAGGTACTTGCTCCATGCGCCACCGCGTTCGGGAACATCAACACGCGTGAGGAACGATGGGATCATCTTTCGGAGCTCGGTCAGCATCATGTCGGCGTAGTCGCGGATCTCGCGAAGCGGATGGGCCCGCATGCGAATGAGCAGCATCTCGTACGCCTGCCCGCTTCCGAAGATTCCGACGTTGGAGGTCGTGGCGGCCGGCAGCATGCCTCGTAGGTCGTCGCAGGCCTTGGCTCGTATCGTCGAACGCCACACAAACGTCGAGTCGGATTCCTGCTTGGGGAAGAGAGTCTCGTAGAACGGAACGGCCCGCCCGACGAGTGCCGAGTAGCTGTCGAACACGGCGTCCATCGTGTCCCGGAATTCGCGCTCGAGTGGCGATCCGTCCAACTCCTGTGGGACGTGGTATCGATAGCGATTGCCGAGGAGACGATCGTAGAAGATGTAGCGCGTGG
>CBFDAN010000045.1:0-10178 GCA_965602815.1 uncultured bacterium | reverse complement strand
GGTGAACATCCTGAATTGTCTAGCTGCACAGGACGGACAGACATCCAAGAGCCTCCCGAAATGTGGGGCGACCGACCGTCCCGGATCGGTCACCGAAGAACCTCTCCGATGGTATCGAGAGGCCCAGATAGCGACAGCGATTTGGATAGGGAAGACCCCGATCTAGTCGCGGGTTCTGAACCGATCCTCGGGAATCTCGACCAGCACCGCCGATCCCCTCGCGGTCACGCTCCCGTCAACCGAGAGATCGGTCTCCACGATGACCTTCCTCCCCTTGATTTCGATCAGACGGCCGTTGAGCACCATGGCCGAAAGCGGTGTCGGCAGGAGGTAGTCAACTTCAAGGCGGGCGGTGACAAACCGAGGCGACGGTTCACTTCCGACAGCCTTCCCGTCCCTTTGCATCGCGAAGATGGCGGCCGAACCTGTCGAATGGCAGTCGATGATCGAGGCAACGAGCCCCCCGTAGGTGTATCCCGGGATCGCCGTGTGAAAGACCTCCGGGGTGAAGTCGGTCACGGTTCCATCACCCACGGGCCGGGTCTTGATCTGGTGGCCCGCGTCGTTGAGCCGACCACATCCGTAGCAGTGAGCGACATCGTCAGGGTAGGTGTCCTGAACGGCGGGGAACTCACCCATCGATTGTGCCATTGGGAATCCCTGAGCCGAGATCCACCTCAGATACACCGCCGGCCGGGGTGAATCCGAAGACATAGCCGTAGAAGGCAAGTTCGGTCTCGAGGCTGCGGATCACGTTCGCTGCCTGGCGGAACCCGTGGCCCTCCCCCTCATATTCGATGTGCACATGCGGGATACCTCGAGCCGCGAGTGCGTCGGCGATGATCACCGCCTGGTTCGGGGGAACCACCTTGTCCTCGAGCCCCTGGAACAGTGCCACCGGTGCGCTGATCTGGTCAACCGAGTGGATCGGCGACCGTTCCCGCCATACGACGGGATCCGTTCCGATGAGCCGGGTCTCATATCGAGACTCGAACTTGTGGCTATCACCCATGAGCATCTCGATGTCGGCGATGCCGTAGTACGAGGCACCGGCTGCAAAAGCGTCGCGAAACGCGAGGGCTGCAAGGGTGGTGTAGCCACCGGCACTCCCCCCGCTGATGGCGAGCCGGTCGCCGTCGACTTCGCCGATCGACGCCAGGTATTCGGCAGCCGCGACGGCATCATCAACATCAACGACTCCCCACCCTCCTTCGAGCTTCTCCCGGTATTTCCGGCCGAAGCCGGTCGAGCCTCGGTAGTTGACGTCGACGACGCCGAATCCGCGAGACGTCCAGAACACCGTTTCCGGCTTGAACACCGGCGACACGCTGGACGTCGGACCGCCGTGAATGTGGACGATCAGCGGCGGGCGCTCCCCGACAGGACCGTTGAACTCCGGGTTTGCCGGCGGGTAGTAGACGGCATGGGCAACGTCGTCATCGGTGGTGGGGAAGGTGACGCCGCGCGGTTCCGCTATGTAGCCAACGTCGACGATCGACGGATTCGATCGAACGATCGACGAGTCACCGGATCTGGCATCGAATTCCACGATCGCGGACGGCTTGTCGGTCCGGGAGCCCACAAACCAGACGCGCTGGTCGCCGTCGGTGATGACGTGATAGCCGAAGTCTGAGAATCCGAGTTCGATTGGTTCAAGCACGCCATCGGCGTCGATGACTCCAAAACGGTTCTGCCCGCTCTCGCGGAACGTGGTGGCGATCCTCCCGTCCGACAGGAATCCATACCACGACTCTCCGAACACCCACGCCGGCCCGGCAAACTCCGCGTCCATCTCGAGAACCGGCACGGTCGCCGCACCGTCGTATCGGTAGAGGTTCCACCATCCGGTGCGGTCGGAGGCGAATACGAGCGTCCCGTCCGGTGCCCACTCGGGCTGGACCACCGACTCGTCGGGTCCACCGGCGATCACCCTTCGATCATCGGGATTCGCGGCGTCGGCCACCACAAGCCGGGTACCATCCCACGGCATATTGGGGTGGTCCCACTCGATCCACGCCAGCCGGGTACCGTCCAGAGACAGCCGGGGTGTGGAGTAGAAGTCGCACCCTGTAGCAATCACCTCGACAGCGCCGCCCGGGCCAATCGTGACCAGTTCGTTGACCGCCTCGCCTTCGGTGGGGTGGGTCTCCCTCACTGCGATCAGCGACCCGTCGGTCGATCGAACGGCGTCGGCGAATCGAATCGACTGACAACGCGGAGGCTCGGAGGTCAACGGCGCCGCCGTTCCGTTGGGGTCAAGTCGGAACAGCCGTTGATCGGAGAACTCCGAGTAGACAAGATCGCCGGAATCGACCCGATAGGCACCACCCCCGTATTCGTGCGCCATGGTGCGCACATTCACGGTGTCGGGTAGCACTTCTTCGTCCGTCCCACGTTCGGTGCGACGGACGAGCGCTGCGCGGCCACCCTCGGACGGCCGGGACTCCAGCCAGTACAAGGCCCCGCCGTCGCACTGAAGGTCCGAAAACGAAACGATGTCGACGACGGTATCGGCCGCGCCGAGGGGCGACGCCCAGGAGCCGTAGGGTGCGGTGGTACTCATCGCCCGATAGTAGGCCTCAGCTGTACATCGCCTCGATCTGGTCGGAGAAGTGCTCGCGAACGACCTTCCGCTTCACCTTGAGCGTCGGCGTCAACTCTCCGTGTTCGATCGACAGCGGCTCGTCGAGGATCACGAACTTCTTCAGCTGGCGAACCCGGGCACTCGCCGCATTAACCTCGTCAACAGCCGACTGCACCGAGGCCTGGATCTCCTCGTCGCTCATCCCTTCCGCCGCCTCAGGATCGAGCGACACGAGTGCGGAGAGGAACGGACGTTGATCGCCGATCACAACCACGGTCGCGATAAGCGGATTCGTCTGCAGCGCAGTCTCGATCAGCGACGGCGTCACATTCTCGCCGCCGGCCGTGATGATGATGTCCTTCTTGCGATCGGTGATGAAGACGAACCCGTCGTCGTCGATGTGGCCGACATCGCCGGTCCTGAGCCAGCCGTCGTCGCTGAGCGCCTCGGCGGTGGCTTCCGGATTCCGGAGGTAGCCGAGGAAGACGTTCGAACCACGAACGATGATCTCGCCGTCTTCCGCGATCGCCACCTCGACGCCCGGCACGGCCCGTCCGACGGACCCGACGCGATTGTTGGTCGGCTCATTGAACGCGCACACGCCGGTGCACTCCGACTCGCCGTAGAGCTGGAGCAGCTGCATGCCGAGACCGCCAAAGAAGTCGGCGATCGACGGAGACAGCGGTGCCGCTGACGAAAACATGAAGCGACACCGATCGAGTCCCATCGCCTCCCTTGCTTTGCCGTACACGAGCTTGTCAAAAAGCCCGTACTGGGCGGCGAGCCAGCCGCTGGGCTGGTCACCCTGATTGAGCGCTGCCGTGTGCTGACGCCCAACCGACATGGCGCGATTAGCGATCGATGCCTTCACACCCGTTGCCTCACCGAGTTTCTCCGATACCGCGGCATAGAACTTCTCCCACACGCGCGGCACTGCGAAGAAGGCAGTCGGACGGACTTCTTTGAGCGTGTCTGCGAGACGGAGGATGTCTGGCTCGTAGTAGACGGTGAGTCCCATGACGGCAGGACCGTGGATTGAGACGATCTGCTCGGCGATGTGCGACAGCGGCAGGTACGACACGGCCGAGTCCGACGTGTCCAGGGGGATGAAGGAATGGATCGACTCGATCAGCGAGACCATCGCTTCGTGCGGAAGAACCACGGCCTTGGGCGGGCCGGTGGTGCCGGACGTGTAGATCAGCGTCGCCGGGTCGCGCGGCCCGAGGGCCGAGAGCCGCTCGTCAACCGCCTTCATGTCAACACCCGCACCCCGCCCGATGAACTCGTCCCACGTCATCACGCCGTCGACGTCCGACGACGCGCCGGGCATGAGCACGACGGTGCGCAGGTTCGGGAGTTCGTCCCACTTCTCGAGGACTTTGTCGAGCTGCGTCTGGTTTTGGACGAGAACCACCGGCGACCTCGAGTGTTCGATGACGTAGGCACACTCGTCGGGTGAATTCGTCGGATAGATCCCGGCAGGTGTCGCACCGATCGCCATGGCAGCTACGTCGAAGATGACCCACTCAGGGGTATTCGATCCGAGGATCGCTACCGCTTCCCCGGGTTCCACGCCAAGAGCGATCAGTGCGCGCGCCGCCGCTGTGACCTGATCGACATAGTCCCGCCAGCTCGTCATCACCCACTGATCGTCGCGGCGCACGCCGTACGCGTCGGCCGCTCCGCGCGCGGAACCGGCGTTGATGATTTGTTGCGGGATCGGCTCGAATGACATGACGACTCCTCCTGGACTCACGGCGCTGCCTCCGACAATCTACGCCAGTACGGCAACGGATGTCGCCAGAATCGATGACCGTTTCGTCAACGGTGAACAGATTCTTGAACGACGGTCACTCATCGAGCACGATCCGACTGATCCCGAAGCGGTCACCTTGTTGGATGAGGCGGGCGAGCGTCCGGGCGTGGTGCGATGTGCCGTGCTACGAGAAACGCTGGGAACAGGACATCGGCACGGTCCTCGGAGCGCACTTCTCGCGGTACCTCGCCAATCGACCAAAGCTCGACGGGATCATCGACGCCCTTGAGACTTTGTGGACCGAGAGAAGAGAACCCGAGGCGGGCCCTCCGGCCGATCAGGGAACGCACCGTATCCGTGACAAGAATCTGCCCGGCGTCTGCCGTGTCGCACACCCTCGAGGCCACAGCAACGGGAAGCCCGATAACGTCGCCATTCTCCTTGGCGACCTCGCCGGCATTGATCCCAATCCGCACCCCAATCTGCCGAGTGTCGTCGGCCTGACGGTTGTAGAGGGTTATGCCTTCTTGGATGCGCTGGGCAGCAACCACAGCATCCACGGAGGAATCGAAAACGGCGAGAGCCCCATCGCCAAGATTCTTCACGAGTCGGCCGCCAGACGAGGCCAGAGCGTCGCCGATGATCCGATCGTGCTCTACGCCGATTTCATCCGCAACGTCGTCGCCGAGCCGTTCACGCATTCGCGTTGAACCGACAAGATCAGTGAACAACACCGTCGCCAAGCCGCTCGTCGCCATGAATCGGAACCTACCAGTGCCACTTTCGGTACCCCAGAGTGAATGTGTGCCCCGGTCTTCCGGTCGGTGGTGGCTCCGCTTGTCGGATGGTCAGGTCGAGGCCGGCTCGAGCGTCATTCCGAGATCCTCGAACCGTTGCGATGCCTCGGCAAGCTTGGCCACGCTCTCAGGCAGACCCGCCGCATCAAGGGCCATGGCGTATGCATGAATTGCCCTGGCCTCGTCCGGACGCGCTTCTATCTCGCCCAGGAGCGCGATGGAGCGCTCGAAGTCAGCGAATGCTCCGTCCCAATCCGGATCGGGCATGCCAGATACGACGATGGCCCGGTGGAGTCGGACGGCCGCCTCGCCCGAGCGGGAACCTGCACCGATCGCCTGCGCTAACGATTCGGAGTAGCTATCGGGATTCGCCTCACCGAGCCGAGCTCTGGCCGAGGCGATCCAGGCTCTGCCGAGCATCATGAAGCCTGCGGCATTGCAGTACTCACCCAATTCGAAGCTCTTCTCGAGATGCGGGATTGCTGCTTCTGCCTGGCCGAGCCGGAGCTGTTGATCGGCGACGAGGAAGTTGCCGACGAGTTCGCAATACAAGTTCTCTGTGTCAGCAGCGAGTTCCATGCCTCTTCGAGTGTGCTTCAGTGCCTCCTCAATGTCACCTTGAGTAGCAAGGATGCGTCCCCTGATCAGATTCGAATCCGCGATCGCTGTTGGATTGCCGCTGCGGGCTGCCAACTCTGAACCTCTCGCAATCCACATGTGGGCTGCTTCGAAGTCGCCATGCTGTCCAAGGACGTCAGCCGTGAAGATGGCGTTCATCGCTGCGTCGGTGACGAGTCCTGCCTGCTCGAGCGGCTCAACAGCTTCACCCATGAGTGCCGCGGCCTCGAGATACTCGTCGCTCCCCCGGAGAATCTGTCCCATCAAACCGCTGAGGCTCGCCGAGAGTCCTCGGTCCTCGATAGATGGTGCCAGAGCGAAGGCCTTGTCCATGACCTCTCGGAAGTCCACATCTCCGTACCACTCGGAGCCCATGGTGCGGACGATAAGAATCAGGCTGTACACCTGCCCCGTGAGGTTGTCGTCGCCGAGATCTTCGGCGATGCGTCGTAGTTCTCCAAGCTTCTCGAGGCTCTCATCACCGGGGGTGAACCGGATGCCGGCACGAGCAGCACCGATGCTGAGCTCGAGCCACGTCCGTGTCGAGGCCGGGTCATCGCCCTGCGTAACGAGTTGGAGGCCCTGCAGATAGAACTGGTATGCCTCTTTCGTGGCGTGACGCTTGAGCGCGGTCTCGGCGGCAGTGACCGTGTAGGCGAGTGCCTGCTCCGACTCGGCGGCTTCCGCGAAGTGCCGGGCAAGGACCGGGGAGAGTTCGCCGAGACGGTCGGGGTACACGGTTTCGATGGCAGTGGCGACATCGTGATGGATTTCCCGTCGGCGCCGCCGCAGGATGGATGAATAGACGACGTCGTGAAGGAGGGCGTGCCGGAAGCGATAGGCGATTCTCGGTCGTGTGGCCACGAGCTTGACCACACCGTGCGCTTCGAGATCGGACAGCGCCGCCCGCGCTCCCGGCCCCTGATCCTCACCGTCGACGACGGCGCTCAAGAGCTCGATCTCGAATTCTCTGCCGATCACCGAAGCCGTCATGGCAGTCGCTCGTGTGGCGGCATCGAGAGAATCGACCCGGCTCGCAAGCAGACCCTGGAGACTGCCGGGCACGTCGAGATCAGCTATCTGCTCTTTCGCAATCCATCGACCACCTTCTTCCTCGATGAGGCTCCGATCAACGAGCATCCGCACCACCTCTTCGAGGAAGAACGGGTTCCCCTCAGCCTTCTCGAGAATCATGGCTCGCAGCTCAGGAGTCAGGGATTCAATCGCCAGGAGGTTCGAGACAAGCTCACGGCTCGCGTCCGGTTCGAGAGGAGCAATCGCTATCTCGGTGAGGGCGTCGCCGAATTCACGCCGAGCCTCTTCGAGGATCGCCCAGCCGTGCGACGACCTGTCGGGTCGCGTAACGAGGACACCCAACACTGGCAGCACTTCGATGGTGCGGAGCTGCTTCGACAACAACTCCGCTGACGAGGCATCGCACCAGTGCGCGTCTTCGACAACGAGGACCAACGGCCGATTCTCCTCAGCAACATCCGTCATCACCGCGCCAAACGCCTCGGCATAGACGTCGTGTCGAACCTCGGGGTCGCCGGCCACCGCATCGGCGATCCCGATCATCTGCAGCAGCGCGTCGGCGTCGGCGGCCTGCGAGCCTCGCTCACACAACTCAGTCACGGCCTTGGCGATCACCACGGGATCGTCCGAGATCGACACGTGAGCCATGCCACACACCAGCGATGCCATGAGGTGGTACGGACGAATCTCGTCAAACGACGCACACCGACCAACCGCCATCATCGCCCCATCCATCTCCCCGACAGCGGTCTCGAGCTCAGCAATGAGCCTGCTCTTCCCCACGCCAGGTTCACCGATGACGGCAGCGACGCGACCAGCCCCGGCTTGGGCGATATCCAGAAGCTCGATGACCTTTGTGAACTCGGCATCTCGTCCGACCATGGGGCTGTGCAGGCCGGGGATGCCACGTCGACGAGTATTGGTGGTGACAACATTCACAACCTCGTAGACCTCGATCGGCTCCGCCTTCCCTTTGACCGCAACAGGTTCGAGCTGAATGACTTCAACGTCGGATGTGATGAGGTCATAGGTATCCCGAGATACCAAGAGTGTGCTGGGCCGCGCCTCGGCCTGAACGCGCGATGCGACGTTGGTCGCGTCGCCAATCGCGGTGTACGTGCTCAGTCCGCCGGTCGCGACGTCGCCGACGACAACGAGACCGGTGTTGACTCCCACGCGCACGGCGATGTCGACACCGGTTGCCGACCGAATGTCGGCAGCTACTCGATTGACCGCATCAACAATGTCAAGGCCGGCGCGTACCGCTCGATATGGGTCATCTTCATGAGCGTGCGGAGCACCGAATAGCGCCAGGACCGAGTCACCACCGAAATGAGTCACGGTCCCGCTGTACCGCTCGATCGATGATGCCATCTCGCCGACAACTCGGTTGACGAGGTCGGTCCAGTCTTCCGGATCCATGGTCTCGGCGATCGAGGTTGAATCGACGAGGTCGGCAAACAACGCAGTGACGACGCGCCGCTCTCCGATCCCGGATGTCCCGTTCGTAGTGATGCCGACCTCCGACGACCAATGTACCCGCGACACGGTCGCCAATTGGCCCGATTTCCGCAGACACCCCAGTGGGCACCATCCGAGTCGCCTGGAGGACCTCCCGGCACATGCTTCCCCCGGGCCTTGGTAGCTCAGGGGATAGGGAGCCTCTCGACTCCAGCGCGACGCCACAACGGTGGACCACATTGAATCGCCGTTTCGCGTGACCGATACCGGGGAGCTGTGCGCCGGCTCATAGACGCAACTCGACGATCTCAACCCGCCCAGCCGGTCTTCACCGTCCCCCGACACGGCAGCAACCAGACCATCCGGTTCACGGTTGTCGACATTGACCGACGACACCTTCACACCGTCCCCGTCCAAGACCACAACCCGGGATTCCCAAGCATGCAGGTCAACACCCACGCAACGAGACATCACGGCCACCCTTCCCGACGGCGTTGTTAACACCCCGAAGCATCGGAGATACCACGCGGAGCCGAAACCCACCCCCTCCATCACATCACCCATGGGCGGTCGTAGATTGCCTCTGGACGGCTCTCGAATGAGGGATACGCTGGAGGTTGGATGGGACACATGGGGTCTCTCAATCTCTGAGGGCAGGGGTGTCACGAGATGGTGGTGGGGTGAGAGCAGCTTCAAGGAGTGTGCATGCGGACGATTGACACGTCGTCATGGTCGAGGAGAGAGCAGTTCGAGATGTTCCGCGGCAGTCACCTGCCACACTTCAATGTCTGCGCCGATGTCGATGTGACCGAGACTCGACGAGCCGCCAAGGCACGAGGAATCTCGGTTACCGCAGCGATTGTGTATCTCGTGGCCGAAACCGCGAACCAGATCCCTGAGTTCCGCCATCGGATTCGTGGCGACGGTGTTGTGGAACACGCGGTGGTGCACCCGGCGTCAACGGTGATGGCCGCCAACGACTTGTTCACGTTCTGCATCTACGAGTTCCACGACGACTTCTCATCATTCGTCGCAGGCTATGAGGAAGCTACGGCGCACGCGAAAGCACACCCGTCCCTCGAAAACCCTGACGACCGGGATGACCTGTTGTTCACGACTGCGATCCCGTGGGTCTCGTTCACGAGCTTCTCGCACCCGGTGCTGTCGGTCCCGGTCGATTCTGTTCCACGTTTCGCCTGGGGTCGGTTCTACGAGCGCGACGGGTCGGTGATGATGCCGTTTAGTGTCCAGGGACACCACGCCCACATGGACGGCCTCCACGTCGGCCGGTACTTCCAGTACTTCCAAGACGCCATGCGGGAACCGGACACCTATGTGACCAGCAAAAACTAGCCCCGAAACGCACCCGCCCGCAAAGGCTGTCGGCTCAAAGGGTCATTGCAACGCTTCGGCAAGTCTCTCTGATGGTGTCACCATCCGAGGATTTGTCGGATTCGGGCTGCCCATTTTGCTGTTCGTGCGCTGCTCATCGCAGGGATCCGCAGGTTCTCTTCGTCTGGTCAGATACCCGCGGTTTCTGGGCGCCCGAGCCTCGCGAGGGTGGAAGGGTCCCGCGTGCTCATGCCGAGCGGATCGTCAGAGGTTGACGACCGGGCAGGTCAGCGTTCGCACAATCCCCTCAACGGGCTGAATCGCGGTCCGGACGAGTTGCCCGACGGCGTCGATGTCTTCGGCCTCGACCAGCACAACGACGTCGTAGGGTCCGGTGACCGCCTCGGTGGAGATCACGCCGGACTCGCGACGGATGGCTCGGGCGACGTCGATTGCTCGGCCGGTGGCGGTCTGGATCAGGACGTACGATCGAAGAATCGTTGCCTCCTCGCCTTGGGAGTCAAGTGTACCGAACAGAGAGGGCCGTTGGGCAGCCGGCTGGTAGCCGTCTGCTCCAAAGCGGTGCGAGTGGGTG
>CBFDAN010000044.1:0-10221 GCA_965602815.1 uncultured bacterium | reverse complement strand
AGGCCGAATCCGAGCATCGCGATCCCCACCGGCAGCACTGCTCCCGACTTCGCACCGATCGCCACGTCGGCAACTACGCCGGGCGATCCGTCCGGGTTCATGAGCACAACAACCCAGTTCCCGCCGGCGACGTCCCACACCAACTCTTGAGCGCCGGGTCCAGACGTCGCAGCAACCCAGAAGTCCTGATCCACCGGCGGTTCGACCGTGCCGCTCCCGGGAACGCTGCGATACCGCACCGAATCGCCTGGACGAATCTCGGCGACCTCGTCGTAGGCGGCGGAGCCGAGATAGGAACTCACGTCGGACTCATCGCCGATCCCGAGAAAGACCGCACCGTCCGTTCCTACAACCCGGAACCGAACGGAGAAATCAAGGAATTCCCAGAACACTTCGGGCGGCGCGGGATCGGCGGTGAGGTCCGCTTCTTCGGTTGTGATGGCTGCCGTCGGTGTGCCGAATCGCTTCGGTGAAGTGTCGAAGTAGCCATCGTCCTCAGTCGTAACCGCGTACCCGACGGTAAGGAATGCCCCGGCGATGAGAAAGAAGACTGCCATCAGTCCGACGATCACACCAGCGACAACGGCAACGATTCGTCCCGCGCTCATAGCTCCATCCTTCGATAGTTGGCCGTTCGATCATGAATCACATCGGCTCGACTCACAAGGGCCGAAAGGCGGTACCGCGACCGAGTATCCATGGATCAACGGCCTCGCGGCAGGTCCACGGGCCGTCCGGTCAGAGGGACGTTTCGACGACTGTCCGCAGGGCCCGGCTTCCATCAACAGTCATCCGACCCTTCGACCGCCAGAGAATCTCTCCGTCGGGTCTGACCAGCATCGGGACAATCTCACCGACCGAATCGATGTTCAGGGCCTGCAGGAAGCGTTTGCGGCCGAGATAGATCGTGATGGTCGAATCACGAACGTCGGGATCAGCAATTCCCGATCTCATCCCACCGTCGATGAACCCGGAAACGGGCCGATACACTCTCGAGATCACGGGAAGTTCGTACGCCCGGAATCCGCTGTACTCGTTCGCCAGTGCCACTGCCGTCGGCACCCACGTGTCGACATCTCGCTGTTGCCACTGTCGAAAGGCAATCAGCAGCAGGTTCACCTCCCCCGCCAGCGTGCTGGGGAGGCGGTGTTCGACAAGGGAGAGGCTGGTGCCTTCGATCTCCGGGAACCGATCGACCATCGTCCGATCGTAATGCACGGGCGAGCGTTGGCTCGAGGTTCCCGCACTCCGACACGGCTACTACCAGCGCGTGTCGGGCCGAGTCGACAGGCCGGTCTCCGCCGATCTTCGTCGCGATGCTCATCTTCCGCTTCCTGGCGGCGGCATCCGCAGGTTGCATCTCGGTGCGCGTGAATCGCAGGTGCACCGGAACCTGCCCACGGCGTCTCCACTGCAACCACCAGTCGGCGATGTCGTGGCTACCACCGGCGACCTGCAACGATTCCCTCCCGGAAGGGGTTCATCCACCTGATGTCGCCACCGCCCGAATCGCGAAAGATCCTCTCGACCTCTGAGGGTATGAACCGCGACGCATTCTCTCCCCTCGATTGGACCCTCTTCGTCTCGGTCGCACTCATCTGGGGATCTTCCTTCCTCTTGATGGACATTGGCCTCGAAGCATTCGAACCGGGCTTGATCACCTTGCTGCGCGTCGGCCTCGGCGCAGCCGCCCTCTGGCTGGTCCCGGCAGCGCGGTCCACGCACATCGACCGAGCGGACTGGCCCCGCGTTGTGGCGTTGTCGGTGATCTGGGTTGCAGTTCCGTTCTCTCTGTTCCCCATCGCTCAGCAGTACATCAATTCGGCGATTGCGGGGATGCTCAACGGTGCCGTCCCGATCTTTGCCGCCGTCGTCGCCGTGGTCATGCTGCGCCGATTGCCGAGGGCGGTGACGATCGCCGGACTCGCAATCGGCTTCACCGGAGTGGTCGCCATCAGCGCCCCGTCCGTCGGTGAAGGTGGGACCGAGGCGCTCGGCGTGGCGCTCGTGGTCATCGCGACCGCGTGTTACGGGCTTGCAATCAACATCGCTGCGCCGATCCAGCAGCAGTACGGGTCGATCGGCGTGATGGCACGGATGTTGGCACTCGCCACGCTGTGGACGGCGCCCCTCGGGATCATCGGCGCGACCGGCAGCACGTTCGAGTGGGCGCCTTTCGTCGCGGTGGCCGTAGCGGGCGTCCTCGGTACCGGTATTGCGTTCGTGTTCATGGGCACGCTGGTCGGCAGCGTCGGATCGACACGTGCATCGGTTCTCACCTACCTGATACCGGTTGTTGCGTTGATGCTCGGCGTTGTGTTCCGGGGCGACGTGGTGGCACCGATCGCTGTAGCCGGCGTCGCCATGGTGATTGCGGGTGCGGTCTTCGCATCCCGGCGAGATACCTCAGCCGGCTAGCCGACTGGGCGCCTCTCCAGGCCAGTCTCCGACGATGGTCGGCCGTAGTATCCGAACCGGCGGCCTGTCCATTCAATACGATTCGTCAGAGAACCATGAGGTGTTGTGATGCAAGACGTCTACCGATTTGGCAGCTTCCCGACCTTCTGCGGCGTGCCGACCGTTCCGATCAACGAGCTGGCCGGCTCCGGGGCGGATGTCGTCATCATCGGGGCCCCGATCGATTGGGGAGCGACGTATCGCGGCGGTGCGCGGTTTGGGCCGAAAGCGATCCGCGAAGCGGACTACCTCGACGCCGACATGCACCGACCACACCTGCCGACCGGTATCGACCCCTTCGAGCAGTTCTCGGTCGTCGACGCCGGAGACATCGAGGTCGCTCCCGGCTACCTCGAACTCGGGCTCGAGACCCTGGCCGACACGGTGGAGCAGATCGCCGAAGCAGGTGCTACCCCGATCGTGCTCGGCGGCGACCACTCAGTCACCTTCGGAAACGGGACCGGCCTCGCCCGCGTGCACGGCGACGGTTCATTTGGTCTCGTCCACTTCGATGCACACGCGGATACGGGAGAGACGAACGCCGGGCAGCTCCACGGACACGGCACCCCGATGCGGCGGCTCATCGAATCCGGAGCAGTTCCCGGGCACCGGTTCGTCCAGATCGGCCTTCGCGGCTACTGGCCCGGCCCCACAACGGTCGCCTGGATGGCCGAGCAGCGGATGGAGACCTACCTCATGACCGAAATCACTCAGCGCGGCCTGACCTCGGTGGTGGACGACGCGGTGGCATCGTGTTCCGGTTCGGACTCGAAAGGGATCTTCATCTCCGTCGACATCGACGTGGTCGACCCGGGCATGGCTCCGGGAACAGGAACACCTGAACCCGGAGGGATCACCTCACGCGAACTTCTCGACACCGTTCGCCGGCTCGCGCGCGAACTTCCTGTCATCGGGGCGGATATCGTGGAGGTCTCCCCGCCCTACGACGGTCCCGGCCAGATCACCGCATTCCTGGCCAACCGCGTCGTCCTCGAGATTCTCAACGGAATGGCCGAGCGCAAGCTCGGCGCGTAGACGCCCGCTCCGACGCCGACCGACGGTCGTCGCGGGAGCGGGCGGTCTATCGCTTGTCGCTCTCCTACTTGATGATGATGCAGTAGCCGCCGGCCAGCAGGATCAGGATTCCGCCGATCACCATCATCCAGATGATCGGAGTGAAGCTCACCGGCTGGATGGTTTCGTAGTTATCGAGATTCATCGCGAAGACCCCGACGAAGCCCTCGAACCGCGGCAACGAATCCGGCATGCTCTGCATCGCCGCCGCCGTCGCCGGGAAGTTCTCTCCCATGAAGGCGTTCAGCTCATCCGGACTCATCCCAAGCGCCGCAGCAAGGTCCGGCAGCATCTTGGTCTGCATTTCTTGGCCCATCGCGCCGATGATGGCGAGCGAACCCGTTGCTCCATCAATCAGCTCCTGCGTGTAGATCGGCGTCAGATTCTCATTGAGTTCGTCGGCGTCCGCCGCCTTCTGTGGCAGATTCAGCGCGAACGTCGCAATCAACAGGACTGCGCCGAGCACGACAGTGAGGATTGCCCAGACCCGCCCCGGCATGAACAGCATCACGCCGGCCGCGATTGCCAGCAGACCGGAGATCGTAATGATCCACGGCACCGTTGTTGCCGACAGATCGTCGCTCGGGATCGCATCGGCGGACTCGAACAACGCCCGCTGGCTATCCAGGGTGTCGATCAGACCGGAGAAAGTGGCGGTGATCTCGGGAAGGGCCTGCATCCCCTGGGCAACTGCCGGGTACTGGCCCTGGACCATGCCCGCGAACTCCTCGGGTGTCATGCCGAGCGCCTGTGCCATCCCTGGGGCAACAGCCGTCTGGAACTCCTCGCCTGCCGCCTCGAGCACCGCAATGTCGGCCCGTGCCGTGTTGAGAGATTCCTCAGCGAGCAGCGGCCGGAAGTCAGTGATCATCTCCTCGAACGCGGGTCCGACCGCGAACAGGTTGTTGATCAGCGTCACCACGATGAATACGACGCCGACAAGGATCACCAATCCGCCGGAGATCTTGCGCGGCATGCTCACGCTTCCGAAACCTCCCGCCGTCGCCGTCGTCCCATTCCCTGTCGCCATACCCGAACCTCCATGGTTGTGTCTTCGCCCCGGCACCAGGTCGGCCCCGGTCGACAGAATCCTAACGACTCCCACCCCCCCTCGGTCGGTGGGCAACCGGATTGCCGAGCCCCTACTCCCCAGCGCCGCCGACGACGACCGGATCGGCGAGGTTCTGCAACCGGACCTGGCCGCGCGCGAGGAGTGCCTCGTCCTCGTCTCGCGTCACGTCCACCTGCCACACCTGTTGAGTCCTGCCCCGGTGGATGGGGGTCGCTGTGGCACGGATCTTCCCGGTTCGATGAGATCGGTAGAAGTCCGTCGCGTTCGAGACACCCACGGCGCCGGCCATACCTCTCTCCATTGCAGAGAGTGCGGCTCCAAGGGAAGCCGCCGTCTCAACAAGCGTGCAGTAGGTGCCGCCGTGTACGAGTCCGTAGGGCTGGTGGTGACGCTCCTCGATCTCCAGGCTCACGACCACCCGCTCCGGGTCAACCTCGTCGTATTCGATCCCCACCAGCCCGTTGAGTCCGGCCGTTGGATCGTGATTGATCTCCATGTGAGCGACCTCCGCTTTCGAATGCACACCACACGCTACCTCCGTGGCTTGAGGTCGATCGCTGCGCGTCGGAACCCGGCACGTAGAGTGACACCCATCGTGGAGAACACCGGAACTGATCCGTTCGAACTGCACCACCGCAAACTCGAGCGCATGTACCTGAGCGCGCCGCTGAACGACTTCTACCGGCCGATGATCCAAGTTGGACGCGGACGATCCGAGATCACGGTTCCGGTGAAGGAGGAGCTGTTCCACGCTGCCGGTGCCGTCCACGGGTCCGTGTATTTCAAGGTGCTCGACGATGCGGCGTGGTTCGCGGTCAACTCTCTGATCACCGACGAGTTCGTCCTCACGACGACGTTCACCATCTACCTGACGCGACCGATCTCCACCGGCGCCCTGCGATCCGTCGGTCGCGTGGTCCACGAAGGACGCACGCGCTGGATCGCTGAAGCCGTGGCCTATGACTCGGAGAGTCGAGAAGTCGGTCGCGGCTCTGGAACATTCGCGAAGTCCGGTCGACCGCTCGGCTCCGACTTGGGATACGAGTAGAGATCCGGCGTTTCCGGCGCAGCCCATTTCGCGGCGATCCGTCGGCGGGCGGTCAGGACACGGCTGCGACGATTTCGCCGTGCGGAACCGTGAACCAGCCGTCGGGTCGTGCGGCCCATTCGAGCCACGCGGAGGAGATGTCCTCGAGGTCGCGTTTCGTGGCCTGGCCGCTCTCGATGGCGTGGTCAGCGAGCGATGACCTAACGAGGCGATCGGCCCACAGACCCCCCCACCATGCTCGGTCGTGCGACGTTGCGAAGCGCCAGACGCTCGCACTCGGTTCGACCTCGGTGAGGCCCGATTCGTGGGCCCACCCCAGGAGATATCGCCCGGCGTCGGGTTGCCCGCCGTTTGCGACGGCGACCGCCCGATACATACCGAGCCATCGGTCCAAGCGGTCGTCCTGCGGATGCCAGGCCATGTTGCCGTAGTCGGCGTCGCGGACTGCCACGATCCCGCCCGGTCGACCCACACGGCGCATCTCGCGGAGTGCAGCCACCGGATCGTCGACGTGCTGAAGCACTTGGTGCGCGTGGACGACGTCGAAGGTGCTGCTCTCGAAGTCAAGGGCGTACACATCGCCCTCGCGGAACTCGACATTGGCTATTTCGACCGGAGTGTCGTCTCTCGCCTGCTGGACAATCGATTCGGCGCTGTCGATCCCAACAACGCTACCGGGCGCGACTCGTCGGGCGAGGTCGACGGTGAGCGTCCCGGGCCCGCACCCCACGTCGAGGAGGGAGCAGCCGGAGGCAAGGTGATCGACGAGGTAGCCGGCCGAGTTGTCGACGGTTCGCCATCGATGCGATCGCAGCACACTTTCGTGGTGTCCGTGTGTGTATCGCCCCATCGCGTTCACGATACCGCCGGCCTATCGAGGTTCGCGACCCGCGATAGCGTCGGGTCTCGCGAAAGGGAGCTTCTCCCCTAGTTCGGTACCGCCGCCCGACCGACGATCGCGAGCCGACGACGGGAGGTTCCATGGCGCTGCCCACAACTGCAGACGAGATCTGGCCGTACATCGAGAAGTGGCCGTTCGCCGTGGTCGGCTTCGTCACACCGAACGGCGAACCGAGAGCCGCCGGGGTGATGTACACCGTGCGAGACCGGGTGCTCAACGTGCTGACCGGACCCGACACGTGGAAGGCCAAGCACATCAGAGCGAATCCCAACGTTGTGGTCACGGTGACGGTGCAACGGCTCCCAATCACGATCCGTCAAGCGCCGCCGGCCGTCATCACGTTCCCGGGTCGCGCGACCGTCGTTCCTATCGACGCGGTAGATGCGGCCCTGCGCTCAGACCTCATGCGCGGCGTTGACAGCACGATGGGTGAGACGTGTGTGATCCAGATCGAACCGGTCGGCCGATTCGTCACGTACGGCATCGGCATAATGCCGATGAAGATGCGTCATCCAAATGAGGCGCTCGCGCGCGTGCCGGTGAGCTAGAACCGCCGACACGGGCTGAGCGACAACATCGGGCCCTTCCGGTACAGCGACGGGAGCGGCGGACCAACACCTCGTCGTTCAACGGAGCCCTGAAGACGGCGGTCACCCTCCGGCTGGTGCCAGAGCTTGCGGCTCTGAGATGGCTGACGAAGTGATTTCGCTCGAAGGACCGGGTCAGCTCACATTGGTTGGAGCTGATCCGGCTCAGGCCAGGGGCGTGGTCGCTTTGACTTCGACATAGAGCGACGAACCGTGTTCGGTCGCAACCAACGGGTTCGCGACGACATACAGCAGCCGACCTCCGAACGTGATCGGCGGTCCAACGGTCAGGGCCGGTCGGCGAACCCCCGATTCTCCCTGATACGGCTCCAACCTCGGGCGTGGACCTGATGCTTCGGCTGATCGAAATCACTCTCGTCGAGAAGAGCATCAAGATCGTCGATATCGAGAAACGGTCCGAAGTTCCGAAATTGGGCACCGGACGGAACGGTGAGGCTGCCGTCGGGGAACACCATGACGTAGAGCTTGTCGAGCGTCTCGTGGCCGAGCCAGTTGATGCGGTAGCTGTGGGGAGTCGCCTCCACTTGCGTTCGGAGCGCCTCGAATGCGGTGCCGTCGACCACCATTTCGCCCCAAGCGACATCCGGGTCCATGGAGCGAGGAAAGGCCTGGAAGACGTTGTAGAAGAGGCGGCCGGGGATGCGCTCGGCTCGACCGTCCAGAAGCCGTGCGATATTCGGGACGTCGTCGATGTTGTAGCGGGTAACCGGAGTCGCGATCTTCACGTCGATGCCGGGATGGGTTTCGAGCAAGTCGAGTGCTCTCATCACCGCGGCGAAGTGGCCGGGCTCCTTCGTGCGAGCGGAGATCACCTCGGTCGACCCGTCGAGCGGGAGGGAGATGAGATCAATGAACCGGCCATACGTCTCGAGAAACGATGCGGAAAGCTGGTCGCCCGTCGTCGAAACGGCAACCTCGAGCCCCTGCGCGGCCGCATGCCGGATGAGCAAACCGATATCCGCACGCTGGAGGGGGTCTCCACCGGTGAAGACGATGCGCCGGCTCCCACCGGAGGCGATCTTGGAGATGATGGCGAGCGCGGTGTCGGTGTCGACCGCGTCGATACCTTGCGGACCCCAGCAGTAGGCGCACTCCTGGCTGCACTCAGACGTGACATGGAAATCGAACGATTCGACCTCAGCCATCACATCCCCTTTCGGTGCCCGATCAACACCACCAGTATCGCAACACCGCGTACCCGGGGTTCTCCACCTTGTATATGGCGTTGTGGGCCCGCGGAATGGGCGGCGGCGTGGAATCCGGTCGGCTCTGCAACGGTCCGCTGTTGTCAGTCACACCAGCCGACGATCAGGTCCTCAAGCGCTGTGGCGATTCCGACGAGGAGAGCCGCATCCACCTTGTCGGGTGTGTCGGTTGGCGCGTGGAAGAGCGTCTCGAGCATCTCCTCGACGTGCTCGGTGGTGAAAGCGAGGGCTGGGCGGCCCTGCATGGCGAAGATTGCGTGATCGCTCTGATGCCACTCCGGTCCTTCGACCAGGTCCGCTCGATTTCGAAATGCCAGGTCGATTCGCGTCTGGACGGCGTCGGCCACGTTGTAGGTGGAATAGGCGGTTCGGCCAGCGCGGTAGCCGGCACCGTCGATGTTGACGAATAGGGCGATGTCGTTGAGGGTGCCTTCGTTGTCGCTCAGCCATGCGACTTCACCCGGGGCTGCATAGTGATCCTCACCATTGACCACCAGCAGTTCAACTCCGACATCGAGGTGCGGACGACGGCGCGGAGAGAGCAACGCAGCGAGAAGGACCAATACTGCGACGCCGGCTGCGTTGTCCACGGCTCCCGCTGTGCCGGGTTTGGTATCGATGTGGGCAGCAACGGTAATCCGCTCGGACCGAGGTCCTCGCGCTGCGACAACGTTGTATGCGGTCGAGAGCCACCGCTCAGATCGAATCTCGACCCCGGCGGATTCGCCGTCGCGGTTGAGGAGCTGTGCACTCTCATCCGGCCGGACATTTGCGGTCGGAAGGGCGAAATCACCATCTTCGATCAGAGGGAACGGATCGAGCGCACCACACAACGCCGGGTAGCGGCCCGTGACGGCGATGACGGCCGCCGGCGCCGCCGACTCCAAAGCGTTGATCAATGCCGAGTGCTCTTCCGATCCGTAGAACGGGTAACCCTTTGGGGTGAGCGGTTCGGAGGCGAGCTCACCGTCGAGCACGACGATGGCTCCAGCGAGGTCCTCCCGATCGAGGTGTTCGGTCTTCGAGAGGATCCGAAGCGGGCCAACGGCTGAGACACCACATCCATAGGGGCTCGGTGTCACGTCGATCGACACTCCGTCGACGGTCAGGGATCCCCCGTCGGTCCGCCAGTCGACGCACGCGAATTCCCGTCGCTCGACCGGCCAACCCACCCGTGAGAGCAACTGGGCGACGTCCGTTGTTGCTACCGCGTTGCCGGGGCTGCCGGGCCGGCGATCCGGGACGGCGGAACAGAGGTCGGCGACGATCTCGTCCACCCAACGTCGTGGATCCTCGGGCCAAGGCTCAGTGTCCATTTGGTTGAGCGTAGCCATCGGTCATGGGCCAGAGGCCTGGCCGATCGGCCCACCGGATTCTGACGTACGATGTCGGTATCTCGGAGGCACCCTCGGGAGGGATGATGTACTCGACCGACCTCACGTCCGTGAGCCTTGACGCATTTGAGGAGACGATCCTCACCGTCGATCTTCTTCCAAGCCGGAAGCTGCTCGCAGAGGGAATCTCCGACCTGGTTCCGGAGCTCAAGCTATTCGGCATAGACACGCTCGACGACCTTCGGGGCCTGCTCCGAGACAAAGGACGCTATGCCGATCTGGCGCTCGATCTAGGCGTCGACAAGGAGTATCTGATCGTGCTGAACCGCGAAGTCAACTCCTACGTATCCACGCCGGTTGCCTTGTCCCAGCTCAACGTCTTCACAGAGTCGGAACTTGAGCGCCTTCGTCTGGCTGGGATCAGGTCGACCAAGTCCCTCTACGTGCGATGCACCTGGCCGCGCGATCGCGAATCGATCGTCGTCGAACTACTCAACCGTGCCCGCGACGGCGACGACGCCG